>CAYOGU010000275.1:0-5101 GCA_964403345.1 uncultured Syntrophus sp.
GCAACCTCCAGGATCGTCTGTCCGGAAGTCGCCTCAATGTCCTTGCCGTCGATCGAGATGGGAACTTTCTTTTCCATGACTCACTCCTTATGGGTTCTATGGGATGCGGGGGTATGTCAATAATGACATAAGTAGAGGATATTGCAGTACTGCCTACATAGTCCATACATCGGACGATGTCAAAGAAAATCCACCATGAAAGATTATTTTTTTCGACTTCCGGGGCCGGTTCCGACCGTTCGTCCGAGTTTGACGATCTCGTCGTGCAGCCGTTTCAGAAAATCCATCGGATCGGCCGAGAGGTTGCGGCCCGGATAGATTTCGTAGCGCCGGCGGTAGGCCATCGGCGTGAAGTCCGGCATGACGACGTTCGCGCCTGCCCTCAGTGCCCTGGGCCGCCCGTCGGGGGCGAGGGTGGCCAGGGCCGTCGTGGCGGGGATGTTCGCCGTCCGGGTCATGAGGCGGGCCAGGGCCAGGGTCTTCAGAGTCGCGGCCATCTGGCCGGGGGGGGAAACGGCCAGGGGGGTGTCGGGGTGGGGGAGGAAGGGGCCGATCCCCAGCATGTCCGCATCCAGCGACTTCATCAGGAGCAGGTCGTCGGCCAGGATCTCCGGGGTTTGGCCGGGCAGGCCGATGATGTTTCCCGTGCCGACCTCGTAACCCTGCCGGCCGAGTTCCCTAAGGCAGCTGAGACGCCCCCCGGGTGCGGAGTCCGGACGCATCAGACGATAGAGCGTCGCCGAGGAGGTCTCGTGCTTGAGCAGGTAACGGTCGGCCCCGGCCTCGCGGTAGGCGCGGTAATCCTGAGGGGTCTTTTCCCCGATGGAAAGGGTGACGACCAGCCCGGATTCTTCCCGGATCCGGGACACCAGGGTGCAGATCTCCTCCCGGCTGTAGAAGGAATCCTCTCCCGACTGGAGGACCACGGTCCCGATCCCGGCATCGCGGATCCGGCCGGCCGCCGCCAGGATCTCTTCTGCGGGCATCCGGTAGCGGTTCAGGCGGGCGTTCGAACGCCTCAGGCCGCAGTACAGGCAATCCCGTTCGCAGCAGTTGGAGAATTCGATGATGCCGCGCAGATGGACGGCGTCGCCGACAGCTTCGGAGCGGACGGCGTCGGCGGCCGGATAAAGGAAGGCTTCGGCGTCGGAGTCGGGAAGGCTCAGGAGGCGGACGATCTCCGCGCGCGTCAGGTCTTTGCCCTCTCGGGCCAGTCGGACAAGGTCTCGGTCGCTGGGACGTTCGGTCATGCGCTTCCCCTCAAGCCTTTGTCAGGGCGGATTTCACCAGGACGCCCTCCAGTGCCCCCAGTTTCCCCGTCAGCGCCCCGATCTCGTCCGTGGAGGCATGGACGATCAGGGCGATGATGTGGAGCCCCTTGGGGGGGTAGGGGATGCCCATCCGCCCGATGATGGCCTCGCCGTGATCGCTCAGGATCGCGTTGACCTGGGAGGCCTGGGCGGCGCGGTTCGTGATGAGAACGGTGACCGTTCCGATTCGCTTCGACATGATTCCTCCTCTATCCTTGTTTGCCCGCACCCCCGGGACGCCCCTGACGGATCTCGCCGATCCGCCGGTCGAAGGCGGTCAGGGCGGACGGGAAGGGGGAGAGGACCCTGCGGATCACCCCCTGGGTGAAGGAGATGGCGAGCCCGTAGTTGGTGACGGGGACGGACGCTTCCTTCGCCTTCTGGAGACGGGCGAGCATTTCCCGGCGGGTCAGCATGCAGCCTCCGCAGTGGATGATCAGGCGGTATCGCTCGATCCCTTCCGGATAATCCCTTCCGGCCGCCACGTCGATCTTGAGCTCCCCGCCGACGTATTGCTTGAGCCAGCGGGGGATCTTGATTCGTCCGATATCGTCCTGGAGGGGGTGGTGGGAGCAGGCCTCGGCGATCAGGACGCTGTCGCCCGGCCGCAGGGTCTCGATAGCCGCCGCGCCGGCGGCGGCCACGGAGAGGTTCCCCTTCTGGCGCGCGAAGAGGATCGAGAAGGTCGTGCAGGGGACTTCCCGGGGGACGTCGGCCGAAACCTTCAGGATGGCCTGGGAATCGCAGACGGCCAGGTCCGGTTTCCGGTTGAGGCAGGCCAGGACGCTGGCGAGTTCCCTCTCCTTGACGATGAGGGCCGCCGAGTCGTTGTCCAGGGCGTCCCGGATCGTCTGGACCTGGGGGAGGATCAGGCGGCCCTTGGGGGCCTGCAGATCGATCGGGACGACCAGAACCGCCAGGCCCCCGGACGGCATCAGGTCGCCGATCAGGGTCGGCGTCTCGATCACGTCGTCCGGGGCCATCTCGATCAGGTGGCGCTTGAGAAGCTCCATCGCCTTCTCGCGGCCCACGGGGTCGAGGCAGGAGAGCGCGACGACGCGGCCGGTTTTCTGTTGGAGCATGTCCAGGAAGGCCGGGGAGGGGGCCCCGAGATCGGTCTTGTTGACGACGGCCAGGACCGGGATCTTGCGCCGGGCCGCTTCGTCCAGGACCGCCGATTCGTAGGGGGTCCACTGCCCGGGTTCCGTGACCAGGAGGATGGTATCGGCCCTATCGAAGATCCTCTGGGTCTTTTTCAGGCGGGCCTCGGCCAGTGCCGAGGCATCGTCCAGGCCGGCGGTGTCGAGGAAAAGGACGGGGCCAAGCGGGAGGAGTTCGGCCGCCTTCTCCACGACGTCCGTGGTGGTCCCGGCAACGGGGGAGGTGATGGCGATCTCCTGCCCGATCAGGTAATTCAGCAGGCTCGACTTGCCGACATTGGTCCGGCCGAAGAGAGCGATGTGCAGTCTATTTCCCTTGGGGGTCGTATCCATTTTTCGAGTATCCCAGCATGGTCAGGCGATGCGGGGAGAGGGCCTGTTCGGTCAGGTCCTTCCCCAGTTTGTCTTCCAGGAAGGCGCGGATGTCCGTTCCCGGGGCCTCCCCTCCGTCTGCGCCGGTAAGGCGGTGGTATTCCTGGATGAGGGCCGCGGCCCTTTCATAGCCGATGAAGGGCAGCAGGGCCGTGACGATCATCGGGCTTCGGTCGAAGAGACGGCGGCAGCGGGCTTCGTCGGCCCGGATCCCCCGGACATGGGCCGCCAGGACCGGGGAGGCCGCCTCCAGAAGGTCGATGGTCTCCAGGAAGCAATCGGCGATCAGGGGGAGAAACTCGTTGATCTGACAGGTCCCCCGGCTGACCGCGTCGGCGATCCCCGCATCGTTGACCATGACGCGCAGACCCGCCTGGATGACGGCCTCGGGGATGACCGGGTTGACCTTCCCGGGCATGATCGACGAGCCGGCCTGGACCGGGGGCAGGCGGATCTCTCCGATGAAGTTGAGGAGCCTCAGGTCGTCCGCGATCTTGACGAGGTTGGCCGCATGGGCCTTGAGGATTCCCGAGACCTCCGCGAAGACGTCGGCGTTGGCCGTCTCCCCGGTGAGGTTCTCGCCGCGGGAAAGCCCCAGGCCCGTCAACTCCCGGAGCTTCTCGACGGCGAGGAATATGTAGTCCCTGGGGGCCGTGAGCCCCGTCCCGACGGCGGTGCCGCCGAGGTTGACGACCCGCAGACGCTCCTCGGATTTGAAGGTCCTCCACCGGTCGCGGGAGAGGGCCTCCGAGAAGGCGGCGAACTCCGCCCCCAGGGTCATAGGGACGGCGTCCTGGAGTTCCGTCCGTCCGATCTTGACGACGGCGCCGAAGGCCTGCTCCTTCTCCTGGAAGGCCCCCTGAAGCGAGGCGATGGCCGCGGCAAGGCGCCGGATGCCAAAGATGGCGGCGACCTTCAGGGCCGTTGGATAAACGTCGTTGGTCGATTGGTGGAGGTTCACCGTTTCCAGGGGATGGATCAGCCGGTAATCGCCCCGGCGGGCGCCGATCCGTTCCAAGGCCCGGTTGGCGATCACTTCGTTGAGGTTCATGTTCGTCGAGGTTCCGGCGCCCCCCTGGAGGGCGTCCAGGGGGAACTGGTCCGCCAGATTTCCCGCCGCGATTTCGTCGCAGGCCGCGGCGATGGCGTCCCCCTTGGCGGCGTCCAGGTATCCCAGCTCCATGTTGGCGGCGGCGCAGGCCTTCTTGACCAGGGCCATGGCCCGGATCAGGGAAGGGTTGACCCGCCTGCCGCTCAGGGGAAAGTTCCCGATCGCGCGCTGGGTGTGGATACCCCAGTAGGCCCAGGCCGGGACCTCCAGGCGGCCCAGGAGATCCTCTTCCTCCCTTATGTCCCGGGTTTCCATCGGCATCGATCCTCTAAAAAAAGAAGAGGTTTGACCCCAGGAGATCAAACCTCTTCGAAAAATCAGTGAAGCGTTCATCTCCCTTGAGGTAAGCCCAGCCGGGGCCGTCCTCGCAGGTGTTTACCGTCGCTCTTGCGAACGGCTAGGACTTGTGCGGGACGTCCTCGCCGCGTTTCGTATAATGCGTGTGGAGCAGCTCATGGGACTTGTGCCCCAGCGGTTCCTTCAGGAAGGTCTTGTAGATCTTCGTGATGGACGGGTTTTCGTGGGACTGCCGCTTGGCCTGGACCTTGCCGTCGTCATGATACAGGGCGCCAGCCCTGAGCGTGCGGATCTCGTTGTTGGTCGGGATCGGCTCGCCGCCGCCGGCAACGCAGCCGCCTGGGCAGCACATGATCTCGATGAAGGCGTAGTCGGCCTTGCCTTCACGGATCTTGTCCATCACCTTGCGGGCGTTGCCCAGGCCGTGGGCCACGGCCACCTTGACGTTCCCGAGGGCGCCGACCTTGACGGTCGCCTCCTTGACGCCTTCCAGGCCGCGAACCGGGGTGATGTCGAGGCTCGGCAGGCTCTCGCCGGTGACCACGGCATAGACGGTCCGAAGGGCCGCCTCCATGACGCCGCCTGTCGTCCCGAAGATCGTGGCCGCGCCGGTGTACTCGCCCATCGGGGCGTCGTACTCACCGTCCGGGAGGTTCAGGAAGTCGATTCCCGCCTCCTTGATCATCCGGGCCAGTTCCCGGGTCGTCAGGACGACATCCACATCCCGGTAGCCGCTCGCATTCATCTCCGGGCGGGCGGACTCGAATTTCTTGGCCGTGCAGGGCATGATGGAGACCGAGACGATGTTCTTCGGGTCGATCCCGGCGGTCTGGGCGTAGTAGGTCTTGGCC
>CAYOGU010000276.1:0-5091 GCA_964403345.1 uncultured Syntrophus sp.
TGAGGGGGTCATTTTTCGTTGCCCGGAGGGGGGCATTATTGCATGCCCAATGACAGCAATCATGCATACCTCTCCAATGGAGGCAGCCGGCCCGTGACCTTCAACCACCAATCCGATTATTTCACTGACCTTGCCGTGAACCCGGATCGGATTGATCTGCTCCAGAGAGCGGTGATATTTCGCAAAATCGATCATGATCTTCTACATCGTTAGACCAAGCGCCCATCGTCAACGACGGGGGGAGAGCATCAACGTCTTGACTTCGTTGTACTGCTGGTCCAGTCTTGCATCGACTTCCCCACAGACGGTTTCAATGAGCGCACCGCCCCGGCCGACGGAAGCATCCTCTTCAAAGACAATATTCTTAATGCCATCGAAATTCTTTATGAAGTCCGTTTTTATCTCCATGATATAACGAAAATCATCGGGATGGAGTCTGATTTTCATATTCTCCCGATCAACAATATTCCTTATGGCATCCCTGAGGACAGCTTGTATGACATCGCGGTTTGTAGTCACTTCCAGATGCAAGACCTTCTCGGCAACGGCCAACGACAACTCGACGATCTGTCCCTCCGCTTCCTCAAGAATCTTCTTCTTGACCTCCGAGAGCTCCTTGATCAAATCGTTCACGGCCTGGAGAGGCTTGAGATGCTCGTTCTTCTGGATTTCAATCCCTTTTCTGATCCCTTCCGATACCCCCCTTGCGTGGGCTTCCCGTTCTGCAATCTGAATCTTCTTTGCGAAAGACTCCTCCAATTCCATTTCACGCGCCGAACGTTCCTCGGTTGATGAGGCCGGGTCAGCCACCGGAAGGGCGGAAGTCACCTTCTCAGGCTTGGAAAGCCTTATTTCCCCTGCTTTGATCACTTTACGGCTGGATAAATCCATGATAGAGTACCCTCATCGGCAATTCCTTGACCTCCCTCCGAATTGCAACTAACATACCATCCTCGAACGCACGAGCCCCAATTCCGCAATATTCTGCTATCGATTCGCACTCTTGCAGGACATCTTTATGAAGAACGCCGGCTATCGCGATGTATTCTCCAGGCCCTAAATACAGAATCATTGATCAGAATCGCGACAAAAAGGTCTAAGACCTGACGCTCTGTCTGTCATGGAAATGCCAGGATAAATTGTAATGGAAGGGCGGGTGGGAATGAACCCAAAGAGAGGAATCCGGTCCAGAACGCCGTAGGGATCGGAAGTCTCTGTCAAGCGATAATCCGTAGAGTAGCTCGATTTGCTGCGGAAATCTGCTTCAAATTCCTCTCCGGGCCAGATTGATTCTTTCCTCCTCCGACAGGATATGATCACCACTCATATCATCGATCTGCAGGTACAGCACTGCCCTCTCTACCCCTCTCACCGCAGGAGGGGCCATATCAATCCCTGTACCATGAGTTTCTCTGCGTGGCTGGCTTCGGAATGCGGAAGATTCGGAGTTGGCACACGACGTCCCAGGAAGGTGGGATTATTCATGATGAGGCCCTGATGGACACCGAGAGACGGTGTCCCGGACCGGTTCTTAATTCTTCTCCTTTCTCGTATCCTTCAGGCAGACATCCACAAAGAAGGGGCCGTTATCCGTTTCAAAAGGGATGATGATGGAAGGACCGCCAAGGACATGGATGAAGGAGTGATCCTTTCCAGAAACGACGGTCGGGATGGCTGCTGCAATGCTAAACCCTTCCGCCTCCAGCTTCTTTCGGGCGACACCGGAGATCATGTTGGTGATTTCACCCACGGCATCCCGGACCTCGCCGTTGATTTCCCTGTGGTTCTCGCCGAGCATATTGGAGATGATCTTGAGAATGGATTCCTCGCTGAAGCTCAAGGCCAGGGAACCGCGCGCCGATCCTGTCAATCCAATGATTGCGGACACGTCTCCCTTGGCCAGTTTGCCTTCCTTCAGGTATGGTTTTCCCGCCCTGGGTTCCATCATGGCCATCGTCTTTAACACGCTGATCGTACCTTCCAAGAAGGGGTTGATAAATCTGACATCCATAACGACTCCTCTCTAGGGCTGTTCTACAGTTTCTCCAGGATCTTCTTGATCTTTTCATTCAGAACTTCGGCAGTGAAAGGCTTGACGATATAATTGCTGACCCCCGCCTTGACAGCGGCGATCACGTTATCCTGTAGGGCTTCTGCCGTAACCATCAGGAAAGGAGTCGCCTTCAACGTTTCATCCGCCCGAACAGCCTTCAACAATTCCAGCCCTGTCATATTGGGCATATTCCAGTCAGAGATGATCAGGTCAATCTTCTGGGACTTAAGAATCTTCAATGCGTTGACCCCGTCTTCTCCTTCCACGATATTCTCGTATCCGATCTGCTTCAGAAGGTTCCTGACGACCTTCCTCATCGTGGCAAAATCATCTACAATTAGAACTTTGATCTGTTTGTCCATGAACCCCTCCTCGCGATTATTTCCTATCATTCAAAGCGAACAAGCCTTCTGTATCCAAGATCAGGCCGATCCGGCCATCCCCTAAGATCGCCCCACCCGAAACGCCCTTAATGTTCTTCAGGTCCGAACCGAGGCTTTTGATGACGACCTCGGCCTTGCCGATGATTCTATCCACGAGCAGACATTGGGCGTGGCCCTCTCCTTCCACAACGACTGCAATGGCATCCCACGGTTCCTTGTATTCGGGTTCAATCCCGAACAACTCATATAAACGGACAAGCGGTAGCAACTGACCCATGACATTGACAATCTCGCCTTTGCCGACCACGTGGCTGCAGTCCTTCTTGGCTGGCCGCAACGTCTTGCGAATGGCCGTTGTGGGAATGACATAGATCTCCTCGCCCACTTTGACCAGCATCCCGTCTATTATGGCCAATGTCAATGGAAAACTGGTTATGAATGTGGTGCCGACCCCCAATTTGCTTTCGATCTCGATCTTGCCTCTTAACTTCTCTACGGCTTGTTTGACCACATCCATCCCGACACCACGACCGGATACGTCCGTGATTTTGTCGGCCGTGGACAGACCGGGCAGGAGAATCATCATGTAGATTTCCTGATCTGTCAATCCCTCAATACTCGATACGACGCCTTTTCTCAGAGCCTTATCGGCAATCTTTTCTTTGTTCAGCCCTCGCCCGTCGTCGGAAATCTCGATGACAATGTTCCCGCCACGATGATAGGCGCGCAGGCAGATCAAGCCCTTCTCGGGTTTCCCGGCCTTGATCCTGTCCTCGGGTGACTCCAAGCCATGATCCACGGCATTGCGAACCATATGGACCAGGGGGTTGTAGATCTCATCCACCATGTTCCGGTCAATCTCCGTCTCTTCACCGATCAGCTCGATATTGACCGATTTCCCTTCATTCTTGGCCAGATCCCGGATCAATCGAGACATCCTTTGAAAGGTCTGTTTGATGGGGATCATCCGGAGCCGCATGGAGGTCCGCTGAAGGCTGGAGGTGATTCGGAAAAATTGGGAGATGTCCCGCATCAGGTTCTTGCTGGCATTCACCTGCTGGCTGAGATCCTGCTGGATCATCGATTGGGTGATCACCAGTTCCCCGACCATATCGATCAGGTCGTCCAGTTTTCGGGTATCGACCCTCAACGTCGATGCATCGACCGCCTTCTCCGACTGTCTTCTCAGTGCCTGAGATACCTGTTTCGGAGTCGCCTTGCCTTCTTCGATCAGGGCCTCTCCGATCTTCTTGGCCGGCGGTGTCTTTGCGACTTTAAGCGCATGATCCAGATCCTCATTCGTAATGACACCGTCGTGGACAAGAATCTCCCCCAACTTCTTCTTGTCGGGCGTATCGTCGGTCCCCATCTTTTCCGCATTCTGAATCCTCTCCGCCAAAGCGGACAAATCGACATTCAGCGGCTTGACGGGGCGGTTCTCGATTTCATCCTTAAGTTGCAGGATCATCGTCTTCAGGACATCCGCTCCGTCCAGAATCAGATCGATCAACGGGGGTGTCACGGTGATCTCATTGTTCCTGGCCTTGTCCAGAAGGTTCTCCAGGTTGTGGGCCAGATGACGGATATTCTCGAGATTGAGGAAGCTCGCCACGCCTTTAATTGAATGGAAGGGCCTGAAAATGGCGTTGATATAGTCCGCGTTTTCAGGATTCTGCTCGAGGTTTAAGATGTTGACCTCAATCTCGTCGATGTATTCCAACCCCTCTGCGATGAAATCTTTGACCAGCGACAGATCCTGAACCTGTGTCTTGTTGACCTGTGTCTCTTGGTCAGGCGGTTGCGCACCTTGCTCCTTCGGCGTTTCCATATTGAGGGCCATGCCCGTCAGTTTGGTCGTCGCTTCGAGAAAAGGTTGGATATCGCCAGAGAATTCGCCATTTCGCTGAAGGGTCCCCGAGATCTCTTGCATGAGGGCAATGCCGCTTTCAAAGGTACCGAACCCGAGCCCCTTATCTGGCAATGTGTCAAAAACCATCTTCTGCAGGATCTGGTTCAGACCGGTGGCGATCTGAACCAGCGGCGAAACATGGAGTCTCCCCGCTTCTTTGATAATCTCCTCCAGGCTGTTCATGAACTTGCCCGAGGATGGAATATCAATTTCCCTGCTGTCCAAAAAAACCAGATCGGATGCCAGTTCGTCGATAGACTTTATTAACGCGTCGTATTCCATAGCTACACCATCCTCATCATCTCGGTCGGAATTTGATCCAAGGATACAACCATATCCGCTGCCCCCAATTTTATCGCCTCTTTCGGCATACCGAAGACCACGCAGGAACGCTCATCCTGGGCGATGGTCCCGGCGCCGGCCTTCTTCATCTCCAGCAACCCCTCCGCCCCGTCCGCACCCATCCCCGTGAGAATCACACCAATGGCATTGGAACCTGCATATTTAGCCGTGGATTTAAAAAGGATGTCCACGGCCGGCCGTTGATGGTGTACCATCGGCCCCGTTTTGATCTCCACATAGTACCTAGCCCCGCTCCTCCTGAGGATCATATGGAAGTTTCCCGGGGCGATGAGAACCGTTCCAGGAACGACCGAATCGTTGTCACTGGCCTCCTTGACGGTCATCTGGCAGAGGGTGTTAAGTCGTTCGGCAAAAGAAGCCGTAAAATTGGCCGGCATATGTTG
>CAYOGU010000277.1:0-5055 GCA_964403345.1 uncultured Syntrophus sp.
GAAGATCGGCAGGATGACGAAGAAGGTCGTCATCATGGCCTGCTGCTGGGTCCGGGAGATCGTGGAGATGAAGAGCCCAAGCCCCAGGGTGCTCAGGAGGAAGAGGCCGGTCGCCAGGAACAGGGCCGGGGCGCTCCCGGCCAGCGGGATCTCGAACCAGAAGATGGCAAAGAGGGTGACCATGACCATCTGCGCGAGCGAGATGATCGTGTAAGGGATCGTCTTGCCGATGATGAGGTCGATGGGCCTAAGAGGCGTCACGATGAGCTGCTCCATCGTCCCCATCTCCCGTTCCTTGATGATGGCGATCGAGGTCATCAGAAGCGATATCAGCATGACCACAAAAGCGACGATTCCCGGGACGAAGAAGTGCTGGGAATCGAGGTTCGGGTTGTACCAGGTCCGGATCCGG
This sequence comes from uncultured Syntrophus sp., assembly GCA_964403345.1. Lineage (GTDB taxonomy): Bacteria > Desulfobacterota > Syntrophia > Syntrophales > UBA5619 > JAKAFS01. The sequence goes on from CAYOGU010000277.1 coordinate 413, forward strand.
CCGTCGAGCTTGCCGTACTTGAGCTCCCGGCCGACGAGCTCCTTGATCATGGCGCTGTTGAAGCGGTCCAGGACCAGCACCGTGTAGGAGATCCGGATGGAGGCCATGTTGCTCACGGACCCGTCGGCGAGGATCTGGACGGGGGCCGTGTCGCCCCGGCGGATCCGGTCGCTGAAATCGGGGGGGATCTTGATCCCCAGGTCCGCCTTGCCCCCTAGGAGGAGGGCCTCCATCTGCCGATCGTTGGCCGGAAGGTCCGAGATCCGGAAAAAACCGCCGGCGGTGAACTGATCGATCAGAAGCCGGCTTTCCCGGGTCATGGACCGGTCGATCAGGGCGACCCGGATGTCCCGGATGTCGTAGTTGACCACGTAGCCGAACAGGAGGAGCTGGATGAGCGGCGCCATGACCAGGATCGGGCGGCTCCTCCTGTCCCGGAAGAGCTGGATGAACTCCTTGCGGACCATCTCGCGGATACGAAGCCAGCTCATCCGACCCCCTCCCGCTTCATGACGATGACGTTTAGGAACGCCAGTACCGCGAACATCCCCGCCAGGACCGCCATCTGGGGCCAGAGGTAGGCGATCCCCAGGTCCTTGAGGTAGATTCCCGAGAGGATTTCGATGTAGTAGGTCGCCGGGACGATTTTTGTGATCACCTGGAGGACCGCCGGCATGTTGATGATGGGAAAGACGAAGTTCGACAGGAGCAGCGATGGCAGATATGTCAGCAGGACGGCTACCTGATTGGCGACCATCTGGGACTTGGTGACCGACGAGATCAGGAGGCCCAAGGTCAGGGCGACCAGGATATAGAGCGACGAGGCGAGGATCAGAAACCAGAAGCTCGCCTTCATGACCACGCCGAAGAGGACCTGACCCATGAGGACGGCGATCAGGACGTCCGTGAGGGAGATCACGAAGTAGGGGATCGCCTTGCCGATCAGGATCTCCGCCGCTCCGATGGGCAGGGACCGGAGGGTCTCCATGGTCCCGTTCTCGTATTCCCGCGCGATGACCAGAGAGGTCAGCATCGCCCCGACGATCATGATGATGACCGCGATGATCCCCGGGATGATGAAGTTACGGCTCTCCAGATCCTCGTTGAACCAGATGCGGATTCGGCCGTCCACGGGGGGGCGGATCTTCTCCATCCCCTGGCGGTTGAGGAAGTCGGCCAAGAGGCTGTAGTTGTACCTCTCGATGAAGCCGCTGATGTAGGAACGGGAGATTCCGGCGAAGTTCGGGTCGCTCCCGTCGAGGAGGACCTGGAGGGGCGCCTCCCGGTCGGCCCTGAGGTCCGCGGTCCAGCCCGTGGGGATGATCACGGCCAGCGTGGCCCGGCCGTGATCGAGGGCCTCCGTGACGGCCGAGGTGTCGGCGAGCTGGGCCTGGATCCGGAAGTAGGGGGAGGCCCCGAGGCGGCGGATGAAATCGCGGCTCTGGTCGGTCTTCTCCCGGTCCACGACCACAGTCTCGATGTGGTCCACGTCGAGGCTGAGGGCGTAACCGAAGAGGAGGATCAGCAGGAGCGGGAGGGCGAAGGCCAGATAGAGGCTCCGGAAGTCCCGCAGGAGGTGGTAGACTTCCTTGCGGGCGATCGCCCGGATGTTGCGAACCTGGATCCCTTTCATGCCGACTCCCTTGTTCTGTCCGGGCCGATCCCCATCGACCGGCCCTTCCGTCTTCCTTTCGGTGACCGGAGGCCTTCGAGTCCTCTGGATTCCCAGTGTGGCGAGACTGTTCGATAAGGCCGGTCAGCCCCTGTGCTTGAATTCCCCGATGATCCGGTCCATCTCCTCGATCGCTTCCTCGACCGACCCCACCCGCAGGATCGGGTCCGCGCCGAAGAGGGCCACCTCCGGGCAGTTCAGGCCGATGACCGGCGTCCCGGCCCGCAGGGCCAGGGCGATTTCCGAGAGGGTGCCGGCGCCGCCGGCCATGGCGATCAGGACATGGGGCGTCTTGGCGTTGATCACGTTCCGGGCTTCGTACATCCCCGTGTAGACGGCGATGTCGACGAAGTCGTTGGGGTAGCCCGCCATCGGCCTTTTGCGGTCGTTGGGGAGGATCCCGAGGACCAGGCCTCCTGCGCCGTGGGCCCCCTCGGAGGCCGCCCGCATGATCCCCGTGCCGCCCCCGGTGAGAAGGACATGGCCCCGCTCGGCGACGGCCTGCCCGAGGCGGCGCGCTCCGGCCTCGTCCCCTGATTCCTCTCGGCTTCCCATCACCCCGACTATCCATGGCTTTCTCAATACGGAAATCCTCGTTTCCATCAGGTCCTCCTCGTTCAGGATGATCGCGCCGCGTCCGGCGCCCCCGGCCCGGCCCCTGCGGCCAGGGCGGGGGCCATGCAGGCCCGCCGGGACATGAGCGCGACGAAGGCGTCGTTGAGGTCCGCCCCCGGCTTTCCCGGACAGGTCCCGCGGACAATTTCGTCAGGACTCCCCGAGGCGACGATCTTCCCCTCGTTGATCATCACGATCCGTTCGCAGTGGTAGGCCTCGTCCATGTAGTGGGTCGTGACGAAGAGCGTGATTCCTTCGCCGGCGAGCCGGCCGATGAACTCCCAGAAACGGCGCCGGGTGATCGGGTCGACGCCGGAGGTCGGCTCGTCCAGAAAGAGGATCCGGGGACGGTGGAGGAGCGCGCAGCCCAGGGCCAGGCGCTGGCGCCAGCCCGGCGGGAGCTCCCGGGTCAGGCGGTTCCTGGCTTCGGTCAGGCGCGTCATCTCCAGGACCCAGTCGCTCCGCTCCGACCAGTCCCTTTTGGGCACGCTGTAGATGCCCAGGTAGAAGCGGAGGTTCTCCAGGGGGGTGAGGTCTTCGTAGAGGGAGAACTTTTGTGACATGTAGCCGATCGCGTGCCGGACCGCCTCGGGTTCGGTCACGATGTCGTGGCCCGCCACCATGCCCGTCCCTGAGGTGGGCGAAAGGATCCCGCAGAGCATCCGGATCGTCGTCGATTTCCCCGAGCCGTTGGAGCCTAGGAAGCCGAAGATCTCGCCCGTGCGGACCGCGAAGGAAATCCGGTCGACGGCGACGAAGGCCCCGAAGCGTTTTTCGAGCTCGCGGACCTCGATCGCGTACGATGGATCAGTGCTTGAAGGTGTCATGGGCCAACTCCCCGTCCGCCTCGCCGATGCGGTGGATGATCGCATCCTCCAGGTTCTCGAAACGCTCGCGGATCTCTGCGGGAGTGGCCGTCGCAAGGAGTTGCGAACGGTGCATCAACCCCAGCCGGTCGCAGCGCTCTCCCTCGTCGAGGTAGGCGGTGGAGACGAGGATCGTCATCCCCTGGCCCCGCATCTTGGCCAGGATCTCCCAGAATTCCTGGCGGGAGACGGGATCGACGCCGTTGGTGGGCTCGTCCAGGATCAGGAGCTTCGGCTCGTGGACCAGAACACAGGCCAGTCCCAGTTTCTGCTTCATCCCGCCGGAGAGGTTCCCTGCCGCCCGGTCCGCGAAGGGCAGGAGGTTGGAGAAACCCAGGTAGCGTTCCCGGCGCGCCCGTCGTTCCTCGCCCCGGATCCCGAAAACGTTCATGAAAAAGTCGATGTTCTCCTCGACGGTGAGGTCCTGGTAGAGGCCGAACCGCTGGGGCATGTAGCCGATCAGGGCTTTGGCCATCGTCCTGTCCCGGACGACGTCCAGGCCGTCGATCCTGATCCGCCCCGAGGCGGGCCGGATCATCGTCGAGGCCGCTCTCAGGAGGGTGGACTTCCCGGCCCCGTCGGAGCCGACGAGGCCGAAGATCGTTCCCCGCTCGACGTTGAGCGTCACGTCGCGGACAGCCTCGGTCGTCCCATAGCGGTAGGAGACCCCCTCGATCCGGAGGAAGGACTCTCCCTCGGTCGAGGACGGAACTCCCGCGCCGGCGGGTGAATGGGCATCGGCGTTACCGTAACCAGGCATCGGCAGGCATCCCTGACTTGAGTTCCGAGGCGGGGTTGGGGATGGAGATCTTCACGAGGTAGACCAGCTTGACCCGCTCCTTGCGGGTCTGGATGATCTTGGGCGTGAACTCCCCCTCGGGCGAGATGAACGTCACCGTCCCCGGAAAGGTCCTGCCGGGAAAAGTGTCCACGCGGACCTCGGCCTTCTGTCCGGGCTTGACCTTGCCGATCTGGGTCTCGTCGACGAAGATCTTCAGATCGACCGTTGCCAGCTCGGAGAGGGTCAGGGCCTCCCGCCCCGCTGTGACGACCTCCCCCGGCTCGACGCTGCGGCTGGTGATGACCCCCGGCCGGGGGGCCTTGAGCTGGGCGTAGCCGAACTGGATCGCCGCCTGGTCCGCTGCGGCACGGGCGGCCGCCGTCAGCGCCCGCGCGGCCTCGACGTCCTTCTGGGCCGCCTCGATCCGGGCGAGGTTGCTCCGGGCCTGATTCAGGACGGCCTCCCCCTCGGCCAGCTTCGCCTCCGCGGCGCGGATCGTCTCCGCCCGGCTTCCCTCGCGGGCCAGGTCATAGGCCTGCCGGCTCCTCTCGTAGTCCCGAAGGGCGGTCTCGTGGCGCAGGCGGACGGTGTCCCGTTCCTTCTCCGAGACGGTCCCCTTCTGGAAAAGGGCCTCGTAGCGGTCCAGGTTTTTCTTCGCGTCCACCAGGACCGCCTCGGCGCTCTGCATGGCCTGCCTGACCCGCTCGAG
>CAYOGU010000278.1:0-4898 GCA_964403345.1 uncultured Syntrophus sp.
AGTCGGCCAGCGCCGGGCGGGGCGCGGTCATCACCTCGGCGCTCCTGGGGGGACCCCAGGGAAGCGGGGTGGCGACTACCATGTCCGTGACGCCGATCATGTGGCCGATCCTCAAGAAGGCTGGTTATACGCCGAACATGGCGGCGGGGCTCATCGCCACCGGCGGGATCGGGGCGGTCCTTTCGCCGCCGCTGATGGGGGCGGCCGCCTTTCTGATCATGCAGTTTCTCGGGGTCTCCTTCTGGGACGTGGTGGTCATGGTGACGATCCCCACGGTCCTGTATTACGTCGGGACCCTTTTCATGGTGGAGCTGGAGGCGCGCCGGCATAGTTTCGCTCCCCCGGACACGGAGCACAAGACCGTCCGGCAGGTGATGGCCACCAAGGGCTACCATCTGATTTCGATCGTCGTTCTGGTGGCGATCCTCGTCATATGGAACAAGTCTCCCGAATACGCCGCTCTGGGGGCCATCGGGGCGACGATCCTGACCAGTTTCCTGAGCCGCGACCGGAACGAGTGGCTGACTCCCAAAAGGATCGTCGTGGCGATGGTCGAAGGGGCCAAAAACATGCTCCCGGTGGCGGTCCTCCTGGCAGCGGCAGGCTTGATCGTCGGGACCTTCACCCTGACGGGCCTCGGACTCAAGATCTCCTCGATCATCATGGCGGTGAGCGGCGGGTCGGTCCTGGCCGCCCTGGTCTTGTCGCTCCTGGCCTCGATGCTCATCGGCCTGTCCCTGCCGATCACGGCGACCTACATCATGACCGTCGTCATGGTTGCGCCGGCCCTGGTCAAGATCGGCGTGCCGATGCATGTGGCGCACCTCCTGGTCTTCTACTTCGCCGTCCTTTCCGAGGTCTCCCCGCCGGTCGGTCTGTCGCCCTGCGCGGCTGCGGCCGTCACGGGCGGGAATCCCTTCGGCTCGATGATGCAGGCCTGGAAATATTCCCTGCCGGCCTTCCTGGTTCCCTTCTTCTTCTCGGCGACGCCGGTCGGCTACAACCTCCTGCTCGTGGGGAGCAACTGGATCGGATTGATCCAGGCCCTGGTGACGAGTCTCTGCGCCTTGTTTTTCCTCTCTCTGGGGATCATCGGATACCTGAGGAAACAATTCCCCATGATTGAGCGCATCCTGCTGATGGTCGTGGCCCTCGCCATGGTGATCGTTCCCATCGGCCCGTCCATCGAGGGACTGGCGCCGCTTCTGGCCGGCATCCTGATGATCTTTTACCATTGGCACACCAGCCGCGTTCCGGCACAGGACGGCTGCACGGCGGCGAGGACTTGAACCAACACGCACCCTCCGGCGTCTGGCCGAGGGTTCCAGGAAGGGCAGGGCGGAATCGGCCCTGGTGATCCAATCCCTTAATCTTGAGGAGGTGGGCTATGAACATGCGACGATATAAAATCATTGCCTGCGCAGCATTCGCGCTGGTGCTGTCGCTGGCACTTGCGACGGGCGCGGGTGCCCAGGGCAAACTGTCCTTCAGTATCGTTACCGGCGGGACCGGCGGGGTGTGGTATCCGCTGGGCGGCGCCATCGGGGGGGTCATCGGCAAATACGTTCCGAACACCGAGGCGACGTCCGAGGCCACCACGGCCGCGATCGACAACATGAAGCTCCTGGCGGCCGGGAAGGCCGGTATGTCCTTCGCCTACGACTACCACGTGGGCTGGGCGAATGACGGCAAGGTGCCCGGTATCTCGGGAAAACACAAGATCCGAATGGTCCTGGGGTTCTATGAACAGCCCCTCCACATCGTGACGAAGGAGGGGACCGGGATCACGAATCTCTTGCAGCTCAAGGGGAAGAGGGTATCCGTTGGCGCACCGAACAGCGGCACCGAGGAACAGGCCGACTATGTCCTCAAGGCCCTCGGCATCGACTGGAACAAGGACCTCAAGAGGGAGAAACTCGGGGCCAACGAGTCCGTCGCGGCGCTCAAGGACGGAAAAATCGACGCCTTCTTCTGGAGCGGGGCCGTGCCGACCGCTTCCATCATCGACCTGGCCTCGACGCCGGGCCTCAAGATGGTCCTCCTGCCGGTGGGAGGTGAGATAGCCGACAGGATCATGAAGGGCAATCCCGGTGTATTCCACAAGTCGGTCTTCCCCAAGGGATCCTACTCCGACGTGGAGAAGGACATCGACGCGATCGCCATCACGGCGGTCCTCCAGGCGATGGACTCCTTCCCGGCAGACCGGCTCTACCAGATCCTAAAGGCGATCTTCGACCACAAAGCCGAGCTCGCAGCGGTCTGGAAGGGGGCCACGGCCCTGACGCCGGCCAAGGCCGTCGGACAGGTCACTCCGGAAGCTCTCAAGTACCTCCACCCCGGTGCGGAAAAGTACTTCAAGGAGAAAGGGGCACTGAAGTAACGTAGAGATCCTTGATCGAATCTCGACCAGCAGGCCGCTTTCTTCGGGGCCGGACCGGTCGATCATGCTAAAGCGTTACCCCTCCACTGAAATGGGGAGGGGTAACGCGCTTTCATGGCTAGGGGAGTGTCCGACTTCTTTCCGGAGCTGCACGTCTCTGCGGAAGACCGGATGGAAGAGGTCGAGGGACGATGCCTCTCTGCGCTGGAGGCGTAGATGGACCGTCGAATCGTGACCGTCCTGACGATCCTGGTCCTGTTCCTCGGGCTGGGACTTCTGGTGGCAGGTGTAAAACCGCCCGGTTACACGCTGCTCGAACTCACCGAGGATGGGGCCGGGCGAAGGATCCTGTCTGTTGTCCTGAAGGATGGCGAAGGGGCAACTCTCGAGTGGCGCAATTCCCTCTTCGGCCTCGACGTGACAGAGGGGTTCTTCGCCAGAGACGGCCTGATCGTTCAGGAACGGGTCCGGTTTTCTATACCCGGCGGTCCGCCGCCGCCCCGTGTTGCACCAGGGGACGTGGAGGACCTCTACCACACGGGGGGGGCCTTCGACGCCCAGGGGTTTGCGCGACCCTTCTCCCGGATCGTTTACCGGATCAGCGAAATCGGCAATCCAAGGCTCCAGGTGCGGGACCGGACCGTCTTTCTCAAGGAGGAGGTTGGTTTTGGCGGCCGCGTGGTCCTTTCGACCTCCCGGCCGACCCTCCCCGTGATTTTCCTACGCCGCTGACCGGCGGTGCCTTGCCCTCCCCCAACCCCTGCGGAACGGCATCCATCCTCTCAGGTTCTCCATAAAATCCCTGCCAAGAACCAAGAGTCTTTTTGACCGTCCTTTGTCCCTGGCATTGTCTCAGACTGGGAACCGGCGTTTCATCACGAGCTGCATCGAGCCAGGTTTGGCCTTTAAGACCCTGTCCCACCGTGTGGCTCGATTTTCCCAACGGTTGTTGTCCGACCTGACCGGACGATGTCCGGCCAAGCAGGATGACTGTCCGACCTTTCCAGACAAATAGGGAGTCATTGTTCTCTTCCCGAATGTCTTAGTTTAACCGGCATTAATGATATTGATGAATATTCGACTGTTATACAGACATAGGTTGTTGAATTATTTTGGCATAACATTTGCTTCCAAAATTACTGGCACGGCAGCGACAGAACAAGAAATCTTATACTGTGCAGCTCTCGATCTTTCGGCCGGTTTCCACGTCTCGAGGGACGGAATACAGGTGGACCGAGTTCGATGGTAGCTGCGGGGAATGTCTCCCAAGGGAACGTGCTAATAATGAAAGGATCTGCAAGATGAAAACTGTTCTCGACAACTTGAAGATGTTCTACAAGATGATGATTTCTCCGCTGGTCGTGGTTGTGTTCCTCATCATCCTGGCCTTCCTGTCCTTCAGTGAATTCTCGAAACAGAAGGACTCCACCCACGACATCTTCAACAACCGTTTTGCGAACTACCAGGAGAGCGCGACGGTGATGATTGATCTGACCAAGGTCCATGTCAACATCTACAAGGTCATCGGATGGGCCAACGCCAATTACGATGCCAAGAAGATCGAGGGGTTTGCCAAGGAACAGATGGCGGTCCTGGAGAAAACGGCCGGCTTCATGAAGGGAGTCGTCGCTTCGCAGAAGGTCAACGACAAGGAGAAGGAATACTACAACCAGGCCCTGTCCGAGACGACCAAGTACCGGGATGCTGTCCTGCAGGTCATGAATATGGTCAATGCCGGCGACACAGCGACGGCGGCCATCCTGATGGGACAAGCGGACGACAGCTTCCAGATCCTGAACAAGAGCCTCAACGACCTAATGGATCTTGAGAAAAAGTTGAGTAAGGAGAAATACGATCTGTCGGTGGCCGGAATCGACTCGGTCCTCATGAAGTTCTGCGCGGTTGCTCTGATCGCCGTCGTGATCTCCCTGCTGCTCAATGTCCTGATGGGGCGCTTGATCGTCGGTCCCTTGAAGGAGACGGTGGAGGTGATCGAGAAGATCGCCGAGGGTGATCTGACCCGCGAGATCCATGTCACCTCGCGGGACGAGATCGGACGGTTGGCCCGATCCGTCAACCGGATGCGGGAGAACATGGGTGAGGCCGTCGGCCAGTCGGTTGTCACTTCGCAGGCCCTTTCCGAGGCTGCATCCGAGCAAGCCGCTGCCTTGGAAGAGACCTCCTCGTCCCTGGAGGAGATGTCGGCCATGGTGGGGAAGAACGCCGAGAACACGACGCGAGCGGACGAACTCATGGCGGAGTCCAAACGGATGACCGAAAGCGCCGACCGGTCGATGGATGAGCTGACCCGGTCGATGAAAGAGATCGGTACGACGAGTGAACAGACCCAGAAGATCGTCAAGACGATCGACGAGATCGCCTTCCAGACGAATCTCCTGGCCCTGAATGCGGCGGTGGAGGCGGCCCGGGCCGGCGAGGCCGGTGCCGGATTCGCGGTGGTGGCCGATGAGGTGCGCAACCTCGCCATGAGGGCAGCCGAGGCGGCCAGGAACACCTC
>CAYOGU010000279.1:0-4841 GCA_964403345.1 uncultured Syntrophus sp.
GCTCGAGGACAGGGTCGTCAAGACGTTCTTCCGGGACGGGGAGAAGGGGTGCCTTTGCCCCCCCGCTCTTCCCGTCTGCGCCTGTGGCCGTCGGCCGACCCTGCGGGTCCTGACCCCAAAACCCGTCACCCCCGCGAAGGAGGAACTCGCCGACAACCCGAGGGCGCGCAGCGCCAAACTCAGGACCGCTGAGAGGATCTGAACATGGAAGCCGTAGAGGTTCTCAAACAGACCGTCCGCCAGGAGGAGAAATCGGGGGGTGAGATCGGGTATTCCACATGGATCTTCATCGCCTCCGTCCTGATGGCGGTGACGCTCATCTACGTCTGGAGCCACCTCCACATGACGGAGTTGGAGTACCAGATCGCCCGGGAACTGAGCGGCCGGGAACGGCTCACCGAGGAACAGGCCAAATTGAAGGTCGAGCTCGCCACTCTGAAGTCGCCCCAGAGGATCGAAACCATCGCCAGGGAGAAACTGTCCATGGTCTATCCGGACAGGGAACAGGTGATATCGATCAAATGAACGGTGAATCCAGAAAATGGATGAAGTTCCGGATCGCCACCATGTTGGCCTTCTTCATGGTGTTGTTCATCGCCCTGGGCTCCCGCGCCTTTCAGCTCCAAATCCTCTCCAGCAAGGAACTCAAGGGACTTGCCGAGAGACAGCACACCCAAACTTTGCTGCTCCAACCAGATCGGGGGATCATCTTCGACCGCAACGGTGAGAAGATGGCCGCCACGATCATGGCCGATTCCGTTTGCGCCGATCCTTCCAAGATAGACAGACCCGGCCAAGTGGCCGGGATCCTCGCCTCTATCCTCCACACCGACCGGGCGGCGATCCAGAAGAAGCTCTCCGGCGCAAAGAACTTCTGCTGGATCGCCCGGCGCATCGCCCCCGAAGAGGCGACCCGGGTACAGGACCTGGGCATCGAGGGAATTTTCATCGTGAAGGAGCCCAAACGGTATTACCCCAACGGCGAACTGGCCGGCCACCTGATCGGATTCGTCGGCCTGGACGCCACGGGCCTGGAAGGGCTCGAGCTCAAATACGACAAATACCTCAAGAGGCCCCCCGAAAAGCTCCTCTGGACGAGGGACGCCAAGGGGAAAAGGCTCTACCCCCGGGTGGAGGTGCCCGAGACGGCCCTCCCGGAACACTATAACCTTGTCCTGACCATCGACAACCGGATCCAGCATCTTGTGGAATCCCATCTGAAATCGGCCGTCAAAGCGAAGGGGGCCAAAGGAGGCTTTGCCATCGTCATGGACCCCCGCACCGGGGAAATCCTGGCCCTAGCCAATGAACTGGGATTCGATCCCAACAATTTCTCGACGGTGAATCCGTCCCTGGGGAAAAATCGAGCCATTACCGACTGCTTCGATCCTGGATCGACTTTCAAACCCTTCCTGGCGGCAGCCGCCCTCGAGGAGGGCGTCGTCAAGGAAACGGATGTCATCAACTGCGAGAACGGCCACTACGCCGTCGCCGACCGGGTGATCCACGAGGCGAACCGTGGGCGGCACAAGTCCCTGACCTTCCGGGACGTCCTCAAGTATTCCAGCAATATCGGTTCCGTCAAGGTGGCCGAGCGGCTCGGCAAGGAAAAATTCTACCATTACATCAAAAATTTCGGATTCGGCGCCAAGACGGGAATCGACCTGCCGGGCGAGGCGACGGGAATCCTCAGGCCTGTGGAAAACTGGACGCGCGTCGACGCGTCGACCATCGCCTTCGGCCAAGGGATCTCCGTGACGGCGATACAGTTGATCACGGCCCTGTCCACCGTCGCCAACGGCGGGGTCATGATGAAGCCCTTTGTAGTCCGGGCGCTCATGGACCAGAAGGGGAATGTGGTCCAGGCCTTCCGACCCGCCGAGGTCCGCCGCGTCATCTCCCCCGAGACGGCCAAAAGGCTTACCGCCATCCTGACCGACGTGGTCGGGACGGAGGACGGGACCGGCAAGCACGCCCGGATCGTGAACGTTTCCGTGGCTGGCAAGACCGGGACCTCGCAGAAGTTCGATTTCGCCCGGCGGGTCTATTCATCGGAAAGGGTGAAGACCTCATTCATGGGGTTCTTCCCTTCCGAGAACCCCCAGCTGGCGATCCTGGTCATCCTCGACGAGCCGCAGCGGGACAAGTGGGGCGGTGTGGCAGCGGCCCCTGTATTCAAGAACATCGGCGAGCAGCTCCTAACGTGCTTCAGGACCAATATCCGGGAAAATCCCGTTTCTGAGGAAAAGACCGGCGACGGAATGAAGGTGAAACTCGTCTCCGCACCGGCAGCCTTGACCGCCCAGACGGCAGGAGAAGAAGAGAACCCCCTTATCCCCAACTTCCGTGGAATGACGATCCGCGAGGTCCTCAAGCTCTCCAAGGAGAAGGGGTTGGAGGTCGAGATCGTCGGAAGCGGTTGGGCGACGACACAGAGGCCGGCGGCAGGGGTTCCCGTACGGGGGAACCGTTTCTGCACGGTCACCTTCAGTACGGGTTCATGAGGGTGTCCGATGCAACTGTCGTCACTGCTCAAAGGAATCGGGACGCCGGAAACCGGCGAGGGACCGGAGGTCGAAGTCGCATCGGTCTGCTACGACTCCAGACAATGCAGGAAGGACAGTCTCTTCGTGGCGATCCCGGGCCTCAAGGCGGACGGGCACGCCTTCATCGCCAACGCCATTGAGCGAGGGGCCACCGTCGTCGTCCATGAGGGTGAGTTCCGCCCCCCACCGGGGGTCACGGCCGTCCGGGTCCGGGACAGTCGTCGGGCCCTGGGGATCCTCGGAAAAAACTTCTTCGCCGATCCTTCCGCAGCCCTCACCCTGATCGCCGTCGTCGGCACGAACGGCAAGACGACCGTCACGTACCTGATCGAGTCGATCCTCCAGAAGGCGGGATATTCCATAGGCGTCCTGGGAACGGTCAACTATCGCTACGGCGGGAAGAAATTCCCCGCCCCGAATACGACCCCGGAATCCTTCGAGATGCAGCGGATCCTCCGCGAGATGGCGGACCACGGCGTCACCCATGTGGTCGCGGAGGTCTCCTCCCACGCCGTGGATCTCAGAAGGGTCGACGACTGCCTCTTCGATCTCGGGATCTTCACCAACCTTACCCAGGACCACCTGGACTACCATAAGACGATGGAGAACTACTTTCAAGCCAAACGGCGGTTCTTTTCCGAGGTGCTTCCCGTGGGGGGCAAGCAGCGGACGCATCCGATGATCGTCAACGCTGACGACCCCTGGGGGCAACGGATCCTCCGCGAGGTCCTGGGCGGACGGATGACCTACGGCCTGGAAGGCCCCTGCGACGTCACCGCGGACCCCTTTGAACTCACCCTCGGCTCCATCCGGGCCACGCTTCGTCTCCGCGGTGAACAACTGGAGGTCGCCTCGCCGCTCATGGGCCGATTCAATCTCTACAATATCCTGGCGGCTGCGGCTGCGGCCGCAGCCCTGGGAATCCCCGGAAGGTTCATCCAAGAGGGAATCGCGGATCTCTCCCACGTCCCGGGACGGTTGGAGAAGGTCAGCACGGCGGGCCAGCCCGCCGTTTTCGTCGATTACGCCCACACCGAGGACGCCCTCCGCAGGGTCCTTCAGAACCTCGCCGCCTTCCGCAAGGGGAGGATCATCACCGTATTTGGCTGCGGCGGAGACCGGGACCGGGGGAAAAGGCCGCTCATGGGAGAGGCCGCCACGGCCGGGAGCGATTTGGCCATTGTGACCTCCGACAATCCGCGGACCGAGGATCCCCTGGAGATCATCCGCGAGATCGAGAAGGGCATCCGGATGCCGAAGCTTGCGGACGGCGACCCCAAAGGGCTGGAGAACCGGCATGGTTACTGGGTCATTCCCGACCGGCGGTCGGCCATCGAACGGGCCATCGCCATGGCCGGGGCCGACGACATCGTCCTGATCGCCGGGAAGGGCCACGAGGACTACCAGATCATCGGCGCCCGCAAATTCCCCTTCGACGATCGGCGGATTGCCTCTGAGGCTCTTTCTCATTGGAGGGGGGAGAAATGCCGCCCATGACGGACGCACCGACCTTTTCTGCCGCCGAACTTCTGAAGGCCACGGGCGGCATCCCGCTGCGCGGCGCTGAGGACTGGTCCTGCCACGGCATCTCAACGGACACCCGGACCCTGGAGCCGGGAAACCTTTTCGTCGCCCTTGCGGGGGAGCGTTTCGACGGCCACGACTGCCTGGATGAGGCCGCCCGAAAGGGGGCCGCGGGCCTGATCGTCCGGTCGGACCGGTTCGGGAAGCTGGCGGCTCAAGGACCGCCGGCCATCGGGGTCCCCGAGACCCTTGATGCTTTGGGAGCCATCGCCCGGGTGTGGCGCGGGCGATTCTCCGTTCCCCTGGTCGCGATCACGGGAAGCTCGGGAAAGACCACCACCAAGGAGATGCTCACGGCCATCGCCTCCCTCTCCCGGAAGGTCCTGGCGACGACCGGCAACCTGAATAACCAGATCGGCCTACCCCAAACCCTCTTCGGACTTCGCACGGAGCATGAATTGGTCATCGTGGAGATGGGGACCAACAGCCCCGGCGAAATCGCGAAACTGGCTGCCATCGCCGCCCCGAACATCGGTCTGATCACAAACATCGGCCCGGCCCATCTGGAAGGGCTGGGATCCCTAGAGGCCGTCCGGGAGGAAAAGGGTAGTCTTTTCAAGGCGATGAACGGACGAGGGACGGCGATCCTCAACCACGACGACATGCGCGTGCGGGCGATGGCTGCACGGTCGGTGGCGCGGGTGCTGTACTACGGCGAGGGTCGTGATCCTGCGGTGGAGGTGCGCATCAGCCAGGTTCGCCTTGACGACA
>CAYOGU010000280.1:0-4808 GCA_964403345.1 uncultured Syntrophus sp.
TCCATCCGGATCTTCCGCGCCTGTCCGGCCAGGAAGGACGGATCGAGAAGCGCCGCGGGATCGACCGTCATCCAGGCGGAATCGGCAATGCAGGGAACGGTCAGGGCGAAGGCCAGCTTCATGGCCTCGATCTGGAGATGGAGGCTGTCCGCCGAATCCAGGGGGAAATCCTGGAGCGGAAACCCGCCCAGGAGGCCCGCGGCCACCAGGACCGTCAACCCCTGGCCGTTGGGCGGGAGTTCGTGGAGGGTCACGCCGTTCCAGGGGATGCCGAGGGGTTCCACCCACTCCGAGCGATGGGCCGCGAGATCCTCTTCGACCAGGGAGCCGCCGGTATTGCGGGAATGGGAAAGGATGCGGCCGGCCAGTTCCCCCCGGTAAAAGGACTCCCCGGCCGTTTCCGCAATCGACCGGAGGGTCGCGGCGAACCCCCGGGGGCGGAAGAGCTCTCCGGTGCCCGGGGGACGGCCGCCGGGGAGGAACGCCGCCGCCAGGCCGGGGTATTCCCGGAATCGGTCCGGCGCGGACGCCCATCGGGCCGCGGTGAACGGCGAGACGATGAATCCGTCCGACGCGTACCGGATGGCCGGTTCGAAAAGATCGGGGAAGGGGAGCTTGCCGAATCGGCGGGAAAGCGAGGCCCAGGCGTCCACGGCGCCGGGGACCGTCACCGCGTCCCATCCGAGCTGCGGCATCCGGCCGAGTCCGGAAAACCGTTCCGGGGACCAGGCCTTCGGGGAACGACCGGAACCGTTCAGCCCGAACAGCCGCTCCCCGTCCCAGAGGATGGCGAAGGCGTCGCTTCCGATGCCGTTGCTGGTCGGCTCCACGACGGTCAGGGCGATCGCCGCGGCCAGGGCCGCATCGACCGCGTTGCCGCCGCGGGCGATCATCCGGAGCCCGGCCTGGGCGGCCAGGGGCTGCGACGTCGCCACCACGTTCGGGGCGAAGACGGGCATCCGCCGCGACGGATAGGGGAAAGTCCAGTTCAGGGCCATGTCAATAGGGGAGCTTCTCCAGGGGGCGCCTTTCCGGGACATAGACCTTGGGAATCCTGCCCTCGTTCCATGCGGCCGACACGTAAAGATTGCAGTAGCAGCTTCCGTACTCCCGCACGTCCGCTTCCCGGTAGGCACAGGGGCAGATGATGTCCCTGTCCGCGTCGCGGTCCCCGGAGGCCAGCCGGCAGGGGCAACACATGTAGCCGTAGCGCTCCCGGTTCTTGATCAGGGACTCCAGGAGCTCGAAAACCCGCTCCCGGTCCAGGCTGAAGAAATATCCCTTGCGCTCCTGGGACTCCTTGAGCATGTCGTGGAGTTTTTCCGCGGCGTTCATAGGTCCAGGGCCTCCCGGATGGCCGCCTCGTTGAATCCCACGATGACCTTGCCGCCGATGAGGATGGTCGGGAAGCTGCATCCCGGATTGTATTTCCGGACTTCATCGATCATGGCCTTGCGCTCGTCGCCGACCAGCAGATCGACGTCGGTGCAGTCCATGGCCACACCGTGATCGTTCATGAACTTCTTGGCGGCCTTGCAGTGGCTGCACGTGCTCAGCGTGTACATCCTGACTTTTTCACCCATACCTGCCTCCTCCATGAAAGATGTCCGTTGACGAATCCATTCCTCGAACCGCGCTCGCGACCGGGGCCGGTGACCGGTGCATGGGCAAAAACCGGGAAGAACGCCCTGCCGGTTCTAGTGATATGTGTAAACCGGCGCTTTGTCAAGGGGAGGAGGGAGGGGCGATCCGGTTTGCGCCGTCCGCAAACCATCCCCCGACACAGGGCATTCGTTCACGGGCAAACCGAGTCGCTGAAGGGGACAAGGCATTCATGCCGGGACCGCGGGAACCGGGGGAACCCCGCCTGATCGCGGGTGAGAATGAGATATTCGTACTGATAAAGGTCCTCGATGAACTGGCGGGAGATCTCGTCCCCGTCCCTGAGGGTCAGGCCGGAAGTCAGGATGCGTCTGAGCCTTTCGGTCATCTCCCATTCCAGGAAATCGGCGAAGGGGCCGCGGCGGCAGCGATACCCGAGGGCGCGGGCCACGTCTTCCAGGTCCGAGAAACGGATGGTGTATTCGTCGTGGCCGCAAAGGGGGATCCGTTCCGGGGTCCCGGTCGAACGGACCCGGATGAGCTTCCGGAAGGCGGGAGGGACGGCCGCCTGGCAGCTGTGCTCCCCGATGAAGATGAAAGGGATGCCGGCAAGGCAGAGCTTTTCGACGGCCATCAGCGCGCCGACGTTGATGCGGGCCGCAGGCCCCTGGGGGGAAGGGAGTGAATAGCGGCCGATGAGGCGCCGCGCTTCGTCGAAGAAAAACCTCTCCTCCGCCGGCCCGCCGCCCTCTGCCGTGCCGTCGAAATCGACCAGGGTCGGAAAGTCCCCGAGGTTTTCGTTGAGGATGGCCAGTTCGATGCCGTCCAGCAGGGTCTGCGGGGTCTTCAGGAAGTCCCCGCAGACGTATTCGGCAGGCTGGCGGTCCCCGAGGCGCTCCCTTTGCCTTTCCAGAAGGACCGGGGAGATGTCGACCATGACCAGGCGTCCGAAAGATTTCCGGTCCAGGAAGTCCCGCATCAGGCAGCCGTATCCCCCGCCGATCTCCACGGCCGCCCGGATCCCGGCCATCGGGAGATGGCGATCGAGGAAGGAATAGAGGAGGTGCCCATAGGAATCCGGGGTCTTCAGGAGCGGCCGGCAGGGGCTGTCCGGCGGTTCAAGGGCGTTGCAGACGGTCAGTTCCCAGCCCAGGGTCCGGATGCCCCGGGTGTGGTATTCGTCGGTCCTGGAAACGGCGTTTTTCATGCGTGTTCCATACGGTGCTTTCATCATGTATTCCGCAATGAGGAATAAAGTCGATGAGTTATGTGAAATTGTCTTGACATTATACCACGACTGGGTGTATGGCACCGCAGATTTAGTGCAATCCGGTCCCAGACCAGAAATCACACATTAAAGGAGATTTTTTATGCCCGCCTCAGCCGGAGATCTGAATGTATCCTATCGCCTCCTCCTTGGCCCTGGTCCGAGCGCCGTCCACCCCCGCGTCCTGCGCACCATGAGCACCGCGCTGGTCGGCTACCTGGATCCGGAATGGTTTCAATTGATGGATGAAGAACAGGCCCTGCTGCGGTCTGTCTTCCAGACGGAGAACGCCCTGACCTTTCCCATGTCCGGCACCGGATCGGCGGGCATGGAAACGGCCTTCTGCAATTTCGTGGAGCCCGGCGACAGGGTCCTCATCGGCTGCAACGGCTATTTCAGCGAGAGGATGTGCGAAATGGCCGCGATCTACGGGGCCGACGTCAGGAGGATCGAAAAACCCTGGGGAGAGGTCTTCACTCCGGAAGAGGTCGAGCAGACCCTGGCAAAGCACGCCCCGGTCAAGATCCTCGCCTTTGTCCATGCCGAGACCTCCACGGGGGCGCTGCAGCCCCTGGAGGGGATGGGCGAGCTGGCCCATCGCCACGGGGCCTTGCTGCTGGTGGACTGCGTGACCTCCCTGGGAGGCGTTCCCGTGTGGATCGACGCCTGGGGGATCGACGTGGCCTACAGCGCCACCCAGAAATGCCTGGGCTGCCCCCCGGGGCTCTCCCCCCTGACGGTCAGCGAGCGCGCCCGCAAAGTCCTTCACGGCCGGAAATCCAAGGTGAAGAACTGGTATCTCGACCTGACCATGATCGAGAAATACTGGAACAAGGACCGGGTGTACCACCATACGCCGTCGACCACCCTCCATTACGGTTTCCGCGAGGGGCTCAGGCTCGTCCTCGAAGAAGGGCTGGAGGCGCGATGGAACCGCCACAGGGCCACGGCCCAGTATCTCTGGGATAAGATGGGCTCCCTGGGGCTGAAGCTTTTCGTCGGGGAGAAGCACCGCCTCCCGTCCCTGACGACGGTCTGCATCCCCGACGGCGTCGACGACGCGGACACCCGGAAGAAGCTCCTGAACGACTACAACATCGACATCGCCGGCGGGTTCGGACCCCTGAAGGGGAAGATCTGGCGCGTCGGTCTGATGGGCTTCTCGAGCCGCCGGGAGAACGTCACGCTCTTCTCCGAGGCCCTGCGGGAGCTGATCCCGGGCCGGGGCTGATCGCCGCCGGCCGCGTTCCGCATTCGGACAAACCTTTATGCGCTCCTCCCGCCCCTCGCCCTCGCTGCGAGGGGCGGACGGCTTTGCCGGTACACAAAATTTACGGCGGGCACAAGACGATTGCTGAAATAGCTTGACAGGTTGCCTGCATTCAGGTATAATTTTCCAATCTTACAATATCACCGTCATCAACAGTGGATCCCCCATCTGGCATGACTTAACCAAATGAGGGATTTTTTATTTATGCACGGACGGACGCACGGGCCGCCCGGCACAGAAGGAACCCTTATGATCAACACGGTAGAGAAGGTCAGGAACATCGGAATCAGCGCCCATATCGATTCGGGCAAGACCACCCTCACGGAGAGGATTCTTTTTTACACGAAACGCATCCATGCCATCCACGACGTCAAGGGCAAGGACGGGGTCGGCGCCACCATGGACTCCATGGATCTGGAAAAGGAGCGCGGCATCACCATCGCGTCGGCGGCCACGTTCTGCGAATGGCTCGATCACGAGATCAACATCATCGACACGCCGGGCCACGTGGATTTCACCATCGAGGTGGAGCGGTCCCTGCGGGTCCTGGACGGCGCGGTCCTGGTGCTCTGCTCCGTGGGCGGCGTCCAGTCGCAGTCCATCACGGTGGACCTGCAGATGAAGCGTTACCGGGTCCCCTGCATCGCCTTCATCAACAAGTGCGACCGG
>CAYOGU010000281.1:0-4777 GCA_964403345.1 uncultured Syntrophus sp.
GCCGGGATCGGGCACCTCGTCAAGTTTCTCTTCTGCGGCTGACGGAGCTGCGGAGATTTCGCCTTGCCCGGTGCGGCCTCCTAGGTCGCCCCGTGCCCGCCGTCCGAAGAGCCAGCAAAGCGGGGCCTGGATGTTATTCCATGTTCAGTTCGATCAGTTGCTTTCGGTATTCCGTCGGGCGGAGACCTTCCCTGTTCTTGAAGATCTTGGCAAAGTGGCTTGGATCCTGATACCCCACCTCGAGGCAGATGTCCATCATGCTGAGGCTTTTCTGCCTGAGCAGTTTTTTTGCAATGGAAACCCTCACAGAGGTCAGATACTCCAGGAAGGAGACCCCCATCTCTTTTCGAAACAGGTGGCTGAGATAGCAGGGATTGATTCCCACGGCCTCGGCAGTTTTTCTTAGGGAGATCTCTTGGTTGTAATGGCCCCAGATATATTCCTTGGCCCTGATGAAAACCCGGGTATGCCGGATGTTCCGATTTTTATAGATGCACTCGAAGAGCTGGTCAAAGGCCTTTTTGAGAAAGTAATAAAGGGTTTCCTGGGAATCGTCCCGGGACAGGTTCTGGACGTACTGATATTTGAAGCCGAGGATTTCCTCCAGGTTGGCCCCCGCCTCCACGGCGGCCCTGGCAATGATGAAGATGATCTCCAGGGCTCTGGCCTTCAGGATTCCGATGTGTTCATGGCTCCTGAAAAGGGCTGTGCCCAGCAATTCATCCAACAGCCCTTTGGCCCCCTTCCGGTCGCCCATTCTTACGAGGTCGATCAGTTCCCTTTCCTTGTAAAGATCGCCTCTGGGTTGAACGGGTGTGGAGACGACGGCCGCATCCTCTGACTTCCGGTGCTTGCTGAGAAAAAGCTCTTCTGCCAACAGGGCCTGCTGGCGCGTGATTTCATGCTCCCTTTGCTGGGAACTGGAATCGACGTTCGAGAAGTAATTGGCGATCATAAACAGGAGGTCGGCTGCGGCCTGAACCCTCCGCTCGGAAAAAACAGGAATCTCCGAGAGGGTTCCAATCAGGGAAATCCCCTCATCCATGCAGAGCTTTTTCGCTTTGGCGATGATGTCCTGTTCCACAAAGGGATTGAGCGGTCTCAGGAGGATCGGTCCGCAGACCAGGGCGGAGAAGCTTTTCCCCCCTTCGACGAGAGGGGCTGTGAATTCGACCATGTCGGTGTGGCATTGAAAGATGTATGGTTCTCCCGTTTTGATCGATGTTCGGACGGCCCGATTGATCTCTTTTCGGCAGTTTTCCTTTCCCTGGGAACAGCTCTGGATGCGTTGACAGAAGGGATGGCCTTCCCCGTCGTTCGACCGGATCCCATCCTTCTCCCTCAGCGGGAAGAGACGGACCCGTAATTTCGTGGCCTGCTGAAAGGAGTCGATGATTCGGAAAAACCGATAGTTTTCATCTTGATCCGAATCTCCTCGCCATCGAAGGGTGCCCTGATGCGAGACCATCCCTCTTGCCCCCCCCTTTCTTTTCGGCCAACAGGGCCTTGGCCTTGTTGACCCCATCCATGGCATCCATCCCGAATCCATCTGCACCGATGTGATCGGCAAACTCCTGGGTGATTGGAGCGCCTCCCACGAGGACCCGAACGCCTCCCCGGAGCCCCGATTTCCTTAACGCAATGATGGTATCTTCCATGGCGTACATGGTGACGGTGTAGAGACAGGAGAGCAGGAGAAGATCGGGTTTTTCCTTCCTGACCGTTTTGACAAAATGTTCGGGCGCCACATCGATCCCCAGATCGATGATCTCAAAACCGTTTGCCTCCATGAACATCAGGACGATATTCTTCCCGATGTCATGGACGTCCCCACGCACGGTTCCGGCCACGGCCTTTCCCGAAGACGGGAGCCCCAGCGCGGTCAGGGCGGGTCGCAGGGCGCTGAGGGAGAGTTTCGTGGCCATGGCCGAGACCAGGACATTCGGGATGAAGTATTCGTAGGTTTTCCATCTTTCGCCGACGGTCTCCATCGCGCGCAAGATGGCCTGTTCGATGATCCAGGAAGGGTGCAGCCCTTCCTGGAGGCATTTGCCCGTCAGACCGGTTGCCCGGTTGATATCCCCTTTCACGATGGCGCATTCCAGTTGGCGGATGGACCTCATGGGATTGGCCGCATTCACACGCGATCCTTTCGATGGGATTATGCAATGCTAACACAGGTTCTGAAAAAGTAAAGGGAGGGAGCGGGTCCCTCCCTCTACTTTTTTCCCTGATGCGGATCGACTTCGGTTCAGAGGTATTTCCCGGTTTGCGGCTTGTATCTCCAGAGACCGAACAGGATGGCGGAGGAGAGGAATGCCGAGATGATCCAGAACCAGAAGGCGGATTCCCATCCCCAACGGTCGGTCAGGACGCCGGTGAAGACCCCGGCCATGCCAGCGCCGATGTAACCGAAGAAGTCGATGAAGCCGGCCGCGGACCCCGCGGCCTTCCGGGTCCCGAAATCCATCGGAACCGCCCCGATGAGGATGACCTGGGTGCCCAGGACGCAGAAGCCGATCATCCCCAGCGTCAGGAATCCCAAAACCCAGGCTTCTTTGGGGACGCCATAGTAGAAGAAGATGGCCAAGAATCCCAATATCCCCATGAGCAGGGCCGCTATCGGCGCCCGTCGGGATTGGAAGAACCGGTCGCTCGCCCAGCCCGAGAAAATCGCCCCGGCGATGCCGAAGAGGGGAATCGCGATGACCTTATAGGCCGTTTGGTCGATGCCGGCCTTCTGGACCTCGAACATATAGGTCGGCGCCCAGAGGAGGAAGCCGTACCGGATGATGTCCACGAAGAAGAAGGACCACGAAACCGCCCAGACCCTCTTGTTGCCGACGGTTTGTTTCAGCGTAAAGGCGAACCCGGCATGTTCCTCCTTCTCCTTTTTCGGTTTGATCGTGGCCCTGCATTCCTCCAGCGTCATCCCGGCGCACTCGCCATGCTGTTCGTAGACCTCGATGGGGGGAAGATTGACCTCCTCGGGCCTGTTTTTGAGAAGGAGCAGGGGGATGAATCCAATGGCCGCAAAGATGAGGGCGGGAACCCAGAAGCCTGCCCTCCAGCCATAGTTGGCGATCAGCCATCCAGCCAGGAGCCAGGACAGCGTATTCCCAAGCTGATAACAGGCCCCGTACCATCCCATCCGCTTCCCCCGGGCCTTCGGAGGAAACCACTGCGAGAGGGTTTTGATGCAGTTGGACCAACCGCCTGCCTGGAAAAAGCCGTTCAGACACCAGATCACGCCGACCGCAAGAATTCCCAGTCCCACGGAGGGTCCCACCAGGATATTCATCAGTGCGGACAGCATGATGGCCGCAAAGAGATAGTGCTTGGCCGAGAAGCGCTCCACGAGTTGGCCGTGAACGAACTGCCCTACGGCATAGGCCCAGAAGAGAGCGGTCCCAACGGCCCCCAACTGCGTCTTCGACCAGCCCGTCTCTTTCATGATCCCCGGGATGGCGATGGAAAAATTGACCCGGCAGAGATAGAACGCCCCGTAGGTGATCCATAAAACAATGAAGATCTGATTGCGCCAACGGTTAAACCCCTTTTCCCAATCCAGCCATTGGGACCTTTCCTCAGGCTTCAAGGTAGACAGGTCTATCGCCATAATGTTCCCTCCTCAAATTCGGATTTTTCAGTATTTTCCAAATTCATGGTAGGCCTCGAACAGGGCCACGACGTTCTCGATCGGGGTGTCGATCTGGATATTGTGGGCCGTACAGATGATGTAACCACCTCCCTTTTTTGCCGAATCCAGGGCGTATTTGGCCATGGCTTTGACATCTTCCGGCTTTCCGAGGGGAAGGATGTGCTGGATGTCCATCCCCCCCTGGAACGCGATGTCTTTTCCGAACTCCTGTTTCAGCTTGGCGATATCCATGTTGGTGGCCTTGGGCTGGAGGGACTGGAGGATGTCGAGACCGCATTCGATGAAGTCCGGGATGAACTGCTTGACGTCGCCGCAGGTATGATACATGACAGGGATGCCGTACTGGTGCGCGATATCGATGTAGGTTCGGAAGGCCTTTTTGAAATATTTTCTCCACATGTCGAGGCTGAGCAGAGGGCCTGACTGGGCGCCGATATCGTCGCCCATCATGAAGATGTCGATTTCGCCTTCGACGGCCTTGAACACCCGGTGGTTATATTCGACGAAATAGGCGACGATCTTGTCCCGGATGAATTCGACGATGTCGGGATTCATCACCATATCGAGGAAGATCTGCTGGATCCCCCTCAGGTACATCATCGGCTTGAGCTGGGAGGTCCTGTCCAGGCGGTCTCCGACATTGATGACGCAGTACTGGGGATGATAGGCCATGCAATCGGCCTTGACCTTGGAGTAGTCCCACCAATCCGGACTCGCCCAGTGGTCGTATTTCTCAATATCTTTAATGCTTGCCAGCTTTTCGAGGGGCGACTCGGCTACCTCGGAGTAGCTTCCCTCATGCGCGGTTCCCTTGCCGTAAACGACCGTTTTCCTCTTGACCCCCCAGAGGTCCTCGACCGTTCCGTCGGGATGCTTTTTGAACGATTGCCCCACATAGCTCGGACCGTAATTGTTCCGGAAGTCGACTCCCAGAAAGTCGAGGAGTTCATCATAGTTGTCGCAACCGAAATAGGCCATCGTCTTGTTCTTGATCTCCGGCACCATCCAGTTGTCGATGGGAATCCGGTCCGGCTCCTGATGTTTCACGCTCGTCAGAGCCCTTTCCCGACAGCTCATCCGCTCATTCCTGGCCCGAAGCTCCTGGATCCGAGCCCT
>CAYOGU010000282.1:0-4750 GCA_964403345.1 uncultured Syntrophus sp.
GGGCGAAGATGTCGAGGATCACCTGGGTGCGGTCGATGACCTTGAGCTCCGTGAAATCGGTGAGGGACCGCATCTGGGCGGCAGTCAGTTCGTGGTCGAAGATGAGGAGGTTCGCGTCCATCTGGAGCGCCCGGATCACCAGGTCCGAGAGCTTCCCCCGGCCGATCAGGAACCGGGGGTCCACCTCCGGGCGGCGCTGGAGGACCGAATCGAAGACCTCGACGCCGCAGGTCCGGCAGAGCTCCCGGAGCTCCTCCAGGGAGGCCTCGCCGTCGAAAGCCGGGTCGGTGTCCACGCGGACGAGAATGGCGCGGTCGACGGCCTCCACCTTGCGGGTCTTCGGATTCCTGGCGAACTCGGCCTCGAGGGCGGTGATGAAATCCAGGAAGTGGAGGCCCATTTCGGCGGGCCGGCCGGGGGGCAGGGGCCGCCAGTAGCGTCCCTCGGGATTTTCGGGAACGAGGTGGGCCCCGTGGGCGAGGCCCGGCAGGCCGTCCTCGCCGGCCTCCAGGGCCAGGACCAGGTCGAGGCGCAGGAGGGCCAGGTCCGTGAGGTCATCGGTGGTGAGCGCCTCGCCGGCCAGGTGGGTGTGGATCAGGCGGAGCCCCTTGAAACGGCGGGAGGAGGCGCGAAAGCCCTCCAGGGAAGGGATGAGGAGGCCCTGGTGGGTCCCCACGATGACGTAGGCCACCTCCCCCCGGCGGGTGACGAGGAGGCCGATCTGGCGGTTGATGGCCCGGGAGAGCTCGGTGAGGCCGCGGGCCAGCTCGTGGGTGACGACCCTCTCGGGGGGGATGCGCCTCCGGTAGAGCTGCCCGATCTGCTTGATTTGGGCGGGGCCGAGACCCGCCAAGTTGCCGTGGATCTTCTCGATGGCCAAAGCTCCTCTGGGAAGATGGGACTTCAGGAATTCCTTACCATGCAGGGCCGGGGCGGTCAAGGGGAAGGGCCCGGGCCTGCGGGGGCGACGGCGAGCCCGAAAAAAAAAGGCCCCGGGGAGAAATCCCCGGGGCCGGGTTGGAAGGTGAACCCTCCCGAACGAACCGATCCTTAGAAGTTCAGGGTCAGCTTGTTCAGCAGGAAGTAGTCGTTGTCGACCTTTGCGGCCGAGTTGGTGCCCTTCCAGGCATCGCCGGCCCAGATGTAACCGCCGCCCACCATGTAGGTCAGGTTGTCGAAGATCTTGTAGGTCGCGGTCAGGTCGAGTTCGGTCCCGATCGTGGCGGACACGATCTCGGTCTGGGCGGTCCTCGTCGAGTTCCACTGCTTCTTCGTGTCGTACTGCAGGAAGGACAGGGCCGCGTCGAAGGTCAGTTTCGGGGTCACGTTGTAGCCCGCGAAGACGTTGAAGACCTGAAGACCCTTCGGGTCGTCCTTCATGGTGTTGGTGACGTTGCTGGTCGTCCCGCTCAGGTTGGGCTTCCAGGAGCTGTAGTCGACGTTGAACAGGACCAGGGTCGGCTTGTAGTCGTTACCGCCGGCGGGGCCGGAGGTGTCCTTCGTGGCGTCGTCGCCGTCGCCCTTCACCCAGGCGAACTGGGCGCCGAAATAGGCCGGGCCGACCGGCATCTTCGCCATGATGTAGGCGTTCCAGCCGGACTTGTCGACGTCGGTGCCGCTATCCATCTTGGCTTTCTTGCCGAACACATAGGCCGCTTCCGCCTCGACGTAAACCGGGCCGAGCGTCGCCTTCACGTAGGGAACCAGGGCATGGAGGTCCGTCTTGTAGCCGGAAACCGCATACTGGTGCCAGGCCATGTACTTGTAGAGCAGACCGGTGTTCCCGCCCTTGAAGTTGTAGATCCCGGCCAGGAAGTAGTTGTCGCCGTCGGCGTCGGTCTTGCCGACATAGGCGCCCGAGGACTGATTGGAGGTGTCGGACTCGAAGTACTTCTCGTAGACCGCCAGGAGCGTGAAGGGACCGAAGGCCTTGGTGTACTTGATCCTCGGACGGGAGTTCTCGTAGTCGCCGAACACGGTGCCCCACTGGTCGGCGGCCTGATACCCGACGTCGAAGGTGCCCAGCTTCGTGGCGAAGGTCACGAAGGCGCGCTCGAACTCGATGTTCTCCTGGGCATTGGGGGTCCCATTTTTGGGGACCTGCCGACGGGAGTTCGTCCTGTCCTGGTCACCGAACCAGTCGGACTGGCCCCACTGCTTCTCCAGGGCGTCGAACCGGGTCGTGAAGCTCAGACCCTCGGCGACCTGGAAGACGGTCTGGACCCTCGCCCTCTGGAAGAACGAGGCGCGGGAGTACTTCCCTTCATCGACGAACCGATCATTGTTGTCATAGGTGCCGACCACGTAGTACTGGCCGCTGAACTTCACGTCCAGGGCCGATGCGGTCGCGCAGAAGGCTGCGATCAGCCCCAGCGACAGCAAAACGACCAAAAACTTCTTCATTGTGAATCCTCCTGTTTTGTGGGTTCGATCCCCACGGGCATGGGGACCATCCTGGAACGGCGACGCTTCCGCGCCACCGACTCGGTTCCGCTGACGGCCGGTCCGTCGCCGGCTGGAGGGCCTTTTCCTGCGCCCCCTGGAACCGCCTCAACATCTGCTCGGGACATCACCTCCTCTCACAGATATCGTATGAGACGCTAGCACCGCCTGCAGGCCTTTGTCAAGGCCCAATATGGCCCCCTTCGCGAAGAGGCCTCGGCCGGGCGATGCGAGCGCATTAAGAACTGCAATAGGCGTACCAGCAAGGGGATCCCCTCGGGACGATCCGGATATCTCCGGGGATTGTCGGGAGATGTGTTTACTAAAGCACAGTAAATACAAATAGATAATGTCTTAACCGTCGTCATGTCCAGACAATTCGGCCATCTCCGCGCGGTGACAGCCTTTCGACCTTGATGGCGGCAGGCCGGGTAAAAAAGACCTGGCCAGAGGATCGGGTGTGGCAAAATAAACACAGCTATGCGTCCATTCCGCTGCGCCGGCTCCGGGAAGAGCAACGACCGTCCGTGGGGACGGGCTCTGTCGAGAGGACAGGACCGTGATCTGGGCGATCGGCCCGGGTCTTCCCGGGTCCGAAAATATTTCTTGACATCGTGAAAATATTCATATAGAGCTTGATCACAACAGCATGACCTTTGGTCATATAGTGACCGCCGTTCACTTTCAGTCACGTCTTTTCGGCGGCCCGAATCTGAGCCATACATTCAGACAGGTTCCATTGGTACGAAGCGGCAGTTTCGCTTGTCACGATATGAAACCGGTTGCCTTGGGGGCCGTCCCACCTTTCCCGTCGGTGAGGCTGTTTCCAAAGGCGATCTGGATGGTTGTCTTTCCCTGAATTCATAAAACAAATCATAAAGGGCCGGCCGTGCCTCGCCGGGTCTGTCTTCTGTGGCGGATCTTGCCGCTGCCGATGCCGACAAAGGGTTCATTCCAGAGTTTAGGATGGGATACGCCGGAGCGATCCGAGAAAACAATTCAGAAAAAAGGGAGGTCATGATGGCAGAAGAGGATAAGGTACAGTTGAAAGAGGTGTATCCGGTACCGGAGCGGGTGCGCAAGCTCGCCTACATCAAGAGCCGGGAGGAATACGAGAAGCTCTACCAGGAATTCCTGGCCGATCCGCCGGCCTGGTGGGCCAAGCAGGCCGATGAGTATCTGACCTTCTTCAAGAAGTGGGACAAGGTCGAAGACTTCAACTTCGACATCCGCAAGGGACCGATCTTCGTGAAGTATTTCCAGGGCGCCAAGCTGAATGTCAGCTACAACTGCCTCGATCGCCATCTCGAAAAGAGGGGCGACAAGGTCGCGATCCAGTGGGTCGGCAACGAACCGACCGAGGAGAAGGGCATCACCTACCGGGAACTCCACAAGGAGGTCTGCAAGTTCGCCAACGTCCTGAAAGCCAACGGGATCAAGAAGGGCGACCGGGTCTGCATCTATATGCCGATGGTCCCGGAGGCCGCCGCTGCAATGCTGGCCTGTGCGAGAATCGGCGCCATCCATACGGTCGTCTTCGGCGGGTTCAGCTCCGACGCCCTGGCCGTCCGGATCCAGGATTCCCAGGCGAAGATCCTCGTGGTCTGCGACGGGACCTTCCGCGGCGCCAAGGCGGTGCCCCAGAAGAAGGACGCCGACGCGGCCCTGAAGGAGTGCCCCTCGATCCAGAAGGTCATCGTCGTCAAGCGCGTCGGTGACAAGATCGGCAAGCTGGACTGGACGGAGGGTCGGGACCTCTGGTGGCACGAAGAAATGGCCAAGGTCAGCGACAAGTGCGAACCGGAATGGATGGATGCCGAAGATACGCTCTTCATCCTCTATACCTCCGGTTCCACCGGCAAGCCCAAGGGGGCCCTCCACACGACGGCGGGCTACCTCCTCTATGCCGCCTACACCCACAAGCTCGCCTTCGACGTTCACGAAAACGACATCTGGTGGTGCACCGCCGACATCGGCTGGGTGACCGGCCACAGCTATGTCCTCTACGCCCCGCTGTGCAATGGTTCCACCTCCGTGATGTTCGAGGGCGTCCCCAACTATCCCGACTACAGCCGCTTCTGGCAGATCGTCCAGAAGTACAAAGTGACCCAGTTCTACACCGCTCCGACGGCCATCCGCGCCATCGCCAAGGAGGGCAACCAGTGGGTGGAGGGAATCGACCTCTCGTCGCTGCGCATCCTCGGCTCCGTCGGCGAGCCGCTGAACCCCGAGGCGTGGAACTGGTACTACAACGTCATCGGCCGCAACCAGTGTCCCATCGTCGACACCTGGTGGCAGACCGAGACAG
>CAYOGU010000283.1:0-4735 GCA_964403345.1 uncultured Syntrophus sp.
ATGCTGCCCCCGCCCCGTCTTTTCCCGATGGATGAGGGCCGCCAGAATGCCCACGACGGACTGGGTCCCCGAGACGATGTCGCCGACCGAGGAGCCGACCCGGCAGGGAGGCCCTTCCTCCGGCCCGGTGATGCTCATGATGCCGCTGTATGCCTGGGCCACCATGTCATAGGAGGGGCGCTGGGCATATTCGGGCAGGGTGTCCTGGCCAAAGCCGCTGATGGAGCAGTAGATCACCCGGGGATTGATCTTCTGGAGTTCGTCCCAGCCGAAGCCCATCTTGCGCATCGTGGTGGGCCGGTAATTCTCCACGACGATGTCGGAAACCTGGATCAGCCGGCGCAGGATTTCCCTTCCCTTGTCCTGCCTCAGATCGAGGACCATTCCCTTCTTGTTCCGGTTCAGGCTGATGAAGTAGCCGCTCCGGTTCTTGTCCGGCTTTCCGGCAAAAGGTCCGTATTCCCGCGAATCGTCTCCCCTGGGGGGCTCGATGTGAATTACTTCGGCTCCCAGGTCCGCCAGGTACATCGTGGTGGTCGGTGCCGCCAAAACGTGGCTGAGGTCGACGACTCTTATGCCTTCTAATGTGCGTGCCATAGCTTCCCTCCCTGTTCGATGATTGGAATGACCCGTTTCGATCGTCCATGGTCCAGCTGGCGCCCCCTGAAGGAGAACGATCCGCGCAGCGCATGCGGAGCGCCGGCGCAGACAAAAGATCTACCCTGTGCCGTGCATGCTAATAATCTTAACCCCGCCGTCCGTCCATCAGGGATGTTTGATGTTTTTCGGAATTATCCTTGAAAAAAAGGGACAACGAAAAAAACAGTTGCACAGGCGATTAAAAACCATATAGTTCATCTCGTCCCGGAAAAGCGAAAGAAGGGAAGACCTGCATGAGCACCGAAGTGCGGCATAAGTTCTTCCATCGTCTTGCTCGGTCAGGGTTGAAAACCCGCCTGATCGCCCTGGTATTGGCCATTGCGGTGCCTCTCCTCATCGCGGTGGCCATTTCCATCGGCAACCGTGCCCAGCGCATCGTGGAACAGGACTCCTATGCGCAGCTGGCCAATACCAACAACCTGCTCGTCACGTCCGTTTCGCTGTGGCTGGATACCCACTGCAAAGCCTTCCAGTACTTCGTTTCCCAGCCGGACATCGTCGGCATGGACGCCGGGCGCCAGAAGCGGCTGCTCAGGAAAATGGCCGCCTCTTACCCGTACATGTACCTGATCAGCACGACGGACCTCAGAGGTATGAACGTCGCCCGCAGCGACGAGATGCAGCTGATCGATTACAGCGATCGATCCTGGTTCCAGCAGGCCAAGGCGGGCACCGCCGTGACGTTTGAAAGCGTCATCAGCAAGACGATCGACAAGCCGGGCCTCGTGGTTTCGATGCCGATCCGGAACGAGGGCGGCCGGATCGTCGGCGTCGGGATGTTTGCCATGGATCTGGACAACCTGAGCAAACAGGTGAAGGTGACCCGCCTGGGGAAGACGGGTTTTGCCTATGTCGTGGACAACCGGAACCAGGTGATCGCCCACCCCGACTCGACCTTTTCCAGCAATCTGCGCGGCCTGAGTGCCGATCCCGCGGTGGTGGCGCTCCGGCAGGGGAAGCGGGGGACGGTCACGTTCCAGGAGCGGGACGGGCAGACTTGGCTGGCCCATGTCGATGCCCTGGCCAACGGCTGGGGAATCGTCGTGCAGCAGAAAGAGGCGGAAGTCCTCAGCGCGGGGCGGTTCTTTCAGCGGATGGCCCTGATGATCATGGCTGGCGCCGTGATCGTCCTGGTCATCGCTTCCTGGTGGGCCGTGCGGCAGACCCTTCATCCGATCGATATCCTCACGCAGGCGGTCACCAACCTCGCTTCCGGGAAATTCAGCCATTCCGACTTCGAGAAAATGCACGGGCACCTGCTGAAAATCCGGTCCCGAAACGACGAGGTCGGCATGCTGTCGGACAGCTTTTACAAGATGGCCCTCCGGCTGCAGGAAACATTCTCGAGCCTGCAGCAGGAACTGGCCGAGCATAAACGCATCGACGCAGAACTGGAACGGGAGCGGAGCATCCTTTCCACGATCCTCGAAAACGATCCCAGCGGGGTGGTCCTGATCGGCCCGGACGGCGTCTTTCAGTACGTCAATCCCGAATTCACCCGCATCACCGGCTACACCCTCCGCGACGTCTCCACCCTGGAGGAATGGTACCGGGCGGCCTATCCGGACCCCGAATACCGCCTGAAGGTGAGCGAGGCCTTCAGGGACGGAAGGACCCTGCACGATCGGCGCTGGGATGCGGAATTCACCATTGCCTGCAGGGACGGACAGGCCAAGGACATCGAGTTCCGCTCGGCCTTCATCAAGGACGGCGAGGTCTCGGTTCTGAACGACGTGACCGAGCGCAGAAGGGCCGAGAAGGCCCTCAAGGAAAGCGAACGGAAGTATCGCCATATCTTCGAGAACGCGGTGGAGGGCATTTTTCAGACCACGCGCGATGGGCGGTTCATCAGCGTCAATCCCGCGTTCGCCTTCATGCACGGCTACGAATCCCCCGAGGAAATGGCGGCAAGCATCAATGACATCGGGCATCAGCTCTACGTCCATCCGGAAGACCGCGTCCGATTCATGGACATCCTCGCCCAAAAGGGCGTTGTCGAGGACTTCGAGGTCCAGTTGTACAGGAAGGACGGGGGCAGGATCTGGGCCTCCCTCAAGGCGCGCTCCATACAGGATCCGGACGGAGTGATCGCGTACCACGAGGGCATGGCCGAAAATATCACGGAACGGAAGCGGGTCGAGGAGGAAGTCCGGCTGAAAAACGAACAGCTTCAGGAATTGAGGGGGAAGCTGTCGGAGTTCGAGGAAAACGAGCGGAAGAAAATATCGAGGGAGCTTCACGACCAGATCGGGCAGAATCTGGCCATCGTCGGCCTGAACCTGAACATGCTGCAGACGCTGCTTCCCGATCCGTCGGCGGAACTGGTCCGGTCCCGCCTCAGGGATTCCCTGGTCCTCGTCAAGCAGACGACGGCCAGCATCCGGAACCTGATGACGGACCTGCGGTCTCCGGTGCTGGATGATTACGGGCTGTTCGCCGCCGTCAGGCTGTACGGGAATCAGTGCGCCTTCCGGGGGGGAATCCAGGTCGTCGTGCAGGGCAGCGAACCGGCCCCCCGCCTCCCCGCCCATATCGAGAACGCCATGTTCCGGATCGTGCAGGAGGCGCTGACCAACGTGATCAAGCACGCGCAGGCGTCGGAAGCGGTCGTCCATATCCGGACGGAAGACGGCCGCCTGCATCTGTCCGTGACGGACAACGGGATTGGTTTCAACCAGGCGGAACTCTCAAGAAAAGGCGAGCGCCGGGGCTGGGGGCTCAGCACGATGATGGAGCGGGCGCTCCTGGTGGGCGGGACAGGACGCATCACGTCGAACCCGGGCGAGGGAACGCGCGTTGCGGTGGAGGTGACGTTGTGAGCATTACCGTTTTTTTGGCGGACGACCATGCCATGTTTCGCGAGGGCATCCGGCTGCTGCTGGGAACCAACACGGACATCAGCGTAGCGGGAGAGGCCGGAAACGGACGCGATACCGTCCGCCAGGTGGCCAAACTCTGCCCGAACGTGGTGTTGATGGACATCGCCATGCACGGGCTCAACGGCATCGAGGCGACCCGGCAGATCCACGACGAATGCCCTTCGGTCAACGTCATCATCCTGTCCATGTACTCCACGACGGAGCATATCTTCCGGGCCTTCAAGGCAGGGGCGCGGGGGTATATCCTGAAAGAATCGGCCGGCGCCGACATCATCAAAGCCATCCGGACGGTCCACGCGGGCAAATACTATGTCTGCGAGGCCGTATCCGAAATGATCGTCGTCGATTACCTTAAAGTCCGCGAAATGGTGGAGGGCGAAAGCCCGCTGGGGCGTTTGAGCGCGCGGGAGCGGGAGGTTCTGCAGCTCCTCGTCGAGGGCAAATCGAACGCCATGATCGCGGACACGCTCTTTTTGTCCCAGAAAACCGTCGAGACCTACCGCAGCCATCTCATGCACAAGCTCGGCATCAGTGAACTTCCGAGCCTGGTCAAATTCGCCATCCAGCATGGATTGACCTCCATCGAATAGCCCCTCCCAGTTTTTCAAGGATAATCCGCAAAAGTATCAAACATCCCTGATAGACGGATCTGCGGGGTTCAGACTACGGTTCCGCCAAAACATCCTCCGGGAAAGAAAGGAGGTGCCGGAATCCGCTGTGCGCCGGATCGTGCGAAGGGCTGTCTGGAACGGACGCTTAGGGAAGTGATTCTTGTTTGAACAGGAGGGAATACCATGGGCTTGGCAGAACTATCTCTCGTTGCTTTGGCAGTCGCCGTGGTCGTGGGTATCGTCAGAAACGTAAATGTCGGGCCTCTGAGCCTGGCCATCGCGCTGGTGATCGGTTATTACGTCGGCGGCGTCAAGATCAAGGAATTGATCGCCGGATACCCGGTGAACGTGTTTCTCATGCTGGCCGGCATCACCTATCTGTTTGCCATCGCAAACATCAACGGCACGCTGGGGAAGCTGACCAATTTCGCCGTCAGAAGCGTACGCGGCAATGTCGCGCTTCTCCCCATCGTCCTATTCATCGTGGCTTTCTTGCTGTCCTCGCTCGGGCCTGGCGCCATCACGATCTGCGCCATGATGGCGGCGCCGTGCATGATGCTGGCCTCGCGGACAAAAATACCGGCC
>CAYOGU010000284.1:0-4722 GCA_964403345.1 uncultured Syntrophus sp.
TTCCCCCCGCCCATGAAGGCGGCGTTGACGCAGACCCCCAGACCGAAGCCGTGGAAGAGGGGGAGGATCGCCAGGATCGAACTCCCTCCGCCCAGGCTCCCCCAGACGGAGACCTGCATCCCCTCGCTGATGAAGTTCATGTTGGAAAGCATGATCCCCTTGGGGACGCCCGTTGTCCCGCCGCTGTAGAGGATGACGGCCATGTCGTCGGTATCCATCTCGGCCTTGGGAACCTTGGGGAAGTCCCGCTTCATGAGATCGGTCCACCAGACGACGAGCTTGTCGTCGGGGACCTTCGGAATCTTCCGCCCCTTGGTCAGGTTGAAGCCGATCTTCTTGATCCAGGGGAGGTAGTCGGAGATCCGGCAGAGGATCAGGGTCATGAGGGAGGTCTTGTCCTCGACCTCCTTGAACTTCCCGTAGAAGGCGTCGAGCGTGAAGGCGAAGCGGCTCTTGGCCGTGTTCAGGTAGAACTCGATCTCCTTGGGCGGCGAGAGGGGATGGATCATGCTCGCCACGGCGCCCAGTTTGTTGACGGCGTAAAAGCAAATGATCGCCTGAGGACAGGTAGGCATGGAGATCGTGATCCGGTCGCCCTTCCTGAGCCCCAGAGAGGCCAGGGCGTCGGCGCAGCGGTCGATCTCTGCGGTGAACTGCCGGTAGGTGGCCGTGTGGTCGAAAAAGTCGTAGGCGATGTCGTCGGGGTGATCGGCGGCAGTCCGCATCAGCGCCTCGTACATCGTCACCCGGGGGTAGTCGACGTGCTCCGGGATGTCCCCGTAGAACTTCAACCAGGGTTTCGTCTCGTACATGGTCCAGGCCCTCCTCCTGTGGTGTATGAACAGGGGCCCGCGCCGGACGTCCGTCCGGCGTGGCGGGGCCCCGATGTCACGCCTTTGCGGGGTCCATGGTCACGAAGGGATGCGGGTATCGGTACGACGATCTTGAGACGGGGGGATCATACACATTTTTTAAGGACTTTGCATGGTTTTTCTGGTGGGCCCCTGCCTACTTTGTGGGCAGATCAAGGGGTCCGGAAAAAAACAGGGCTTGCAAATGGCCGAATTTCCGCCTATTCTTTTTCGGCACGGGAATTGCTGTCTTACCGGATGGGGACTAAATAAATCTCAGGAGGACCATGATGAAACGAATCTGGATGGCGACCCTTTGCATCACAGCCCTGTTGACCTCTGCCTCCACGGCCTTGGCCTACAAGGTCAAGATCATTGTCGACGGACCGGCCATTGCGGCGAACTGCACGGAGATGTACGTGGAATTCATCGTAGAGGACAACACCAAATTCGGCGCGAAATTCTGGCCTCAATTCGACGGTAAAGGACAGATGACGGGCGTCATCGCCAATTACTGGGGGTATAACTATCCCGTCATGAGCGAAGCGCCCGCCGCCTCGTTCACGGTCAGGGACCTGACCAAGGGCCTCAAAAAGATCCAAGCCAAAACCTGCCACGGCAAAGAGATGGAAAAGAGCTTCGGGGGATCCAAAGACGACCAGATCGTCGGCATCCGTAAGGACAAGATCGAAAATTGACGCTGGGCACCGGCCATCAATGAATCCTTCGGGACTCGGGGGACAGGGAAGGAAAGCAGGAAGGAGGCATCGATGAAAAGGCTCAAGGCAGCAGTTGCAGGCAGTGCCATCGCCATGGTCCTTATTAATGGCGGCATGGTCCGCCCATGCCTATACGGTCACCGTCCTCAATCAAACGAATTTCGACGCAGAGGTCATCCTGGCGTCCGCCAATATCGACCTCCAGCCGAATGATGTGCAGGCCGTGATCATCCCGTCGAAGGGGACCCACACCTTCGACGCGAACATCCTGTGTCAGACACTCTTGCACTATGAGAACCTCGTGGGCAACATGCAGACCGAGATCTGCATCGCCACCGGGAAAAGCGGGACCATCTGCAGCCGCTCGTTCTCCGATTCACGGTGGAAGCTCGAAGGTCCCCTCATCTATCCGCTCCCCTGATTAAAGAGACCCCCGCCGTGCCGGGACCGGTACGGCGGGGGATATCCCTTTCTCAGGTCTCCCGGCGATCACCTCCAAGCACGGCCGGCGCCCGCTTCTCCGGATATAAGGTCAGGAAGACCAGAACGGCCCCCCCGCACAGGGCCGGCAGGAGCCAGGCATAGCCATACCTCCCCGTCGCATCCACGACCAAGCCGAAGATCGGGGGTCCGATCAGGCTCCCCATGAATCCGTAGAAATAGCCGACGCCCGTGGCCAAGGCTGTCGATTCCATGCCCACCGCCTCTCCCACCATGGTGTTGTAGATGGCGTTCCAGCCGACCCCACTGACCCCGAAGGCGAGCAGGGCGGTCGCCAGGAGCGGAGAAGCCGCGGGGAAGAACGGAATCGCGGCCAGGGCGAGGGACGAGAGCAGGAGTATCCCGGCGATCAGGCCCAGGACCCCCTTCCTCCGGCCGGAGAGGAAGTAATCGCTCGCCAAACTCCAGAGGATGCGCCCGGCGGCGCCGACCAGGAAGGAGATCGCGAACCACTGCCCCGCCCGGACGATCGGGTAGTCCATCTCCTGGGTCAAAAAGAGGATCAGGTAAGTGGAAAAGCAGAACTGGCTGACCATGAAGCAGAAGGCAATCCCGCCCAGGATCAGCATGTCGCGGTGCATGGCCATGCGGAGGATCTTCTTCCAGTCAAGCGGGGCCGGTGGGGCATCGGAGCGGTGGGGCGATTCCCTGGCCAGGATGAAGATGAGGACCGCAAAGGCCAGCTCGGCCAGACCCACCGCCAGGAGGCTCCGGCGCCAGGATAGGGAGATCGCCAGGGCCGGGAGCAGAAACCCCGCAAAGATCCCCCCGAAATTCACCCCGGTCTGCTTCACCCCCATGGCCGTGGCCCGGCCGACGACGGGGAACCAGTCAATCACGCTCTTGCTGGCGGAAGGGGTGATGATCCCGTTGGCCATGCCGTAGAAGAGGATGATCAAGAGGGCGATCTCATAGGTGGGGGCCAGCGAAAGCAGGACGAAAAAACCGCCGATCGCGCCGACCGCCAGCGCCAGCATCCGGCGGACCCCTGCGAAATCGCTGAGGAGGCCCGCCGGCATCTGGCCAAGTGAGGAGCCGACGGACATGGCCGAAATCAAAAATCCGATCTGGAACGACGAAAGATGAAATTCCCCTTTGATGAAAGGGGCGAGGATCCCAAGGCTCGATATGTTCAGGTAGGCGAGGGCATGGACCAGCCAGAGCACCCCCACCATCACCCATCGATAATCGGTCGTTCGATTCGTCTGCATCACTCATCGGGGAGATTCCCCGTTCCTGCTCCTTTCCGGTTCACCGGCATCACCTCGGGGAGAGACCGCCATGAGCCCTTACATCGCCCCGACTCCGGGAACGCCGGAAGGAGGCGTCCATCCAATGACTCCATTTTCATGATCTGTCAAGATGAAGCTCCGTCATGAACAACCGTTCGCATGGGACCCCCATCAGCAAACGCTCCATCGGGGGACGCTCACCCATCCAAGATCCTCTTGACATCCAAGGGAGCCTCCCCTACCCTGATCGCGGGGGAGAGGGGTACGAAACGGCCCCTCCGGAGACGAATCCGTCGCCGGCCATGAACCCGGCAACCCCGGAGTCCAAACCTGAAGCGGCGGTGGCCCCTTCCGCCGCCGGCGAGACGGAATAAGGAGTTGAGGATATGAAGACATTCAGAGGACTTTTTCTGGCCGCCACGGTGCTGTTGGTCGCCGCGTCCCCGGCCCTGGCTGGAGATTTCGACTGGCTCAAGGACCTCAACGTCCTGGCCGTGGCGGACCCGGACGGCTTCAAGGCGAGACTCGCCGCCCGCTTCAAGGTCGGCGATGCGGAGATCACGACGGTCCTGAGTAACGTGAAGAGGCCGGAAGACGCCTACATGGTGTTCCGCCTCGGGGAGATGTCCCACCGCCCCTTCGACCGTGTCGTCGACGAATACAAATCGGGCCACGGCAAGGGCTGGGGTGTCATGGCCAAAAGGCTCGGGATCAAACCCGGTTCCAAGGAATTCCATGCCCTGAAAAGTGGCCAGAACTTCGAGCGGGATTTCGACCGCCCCCCGAAGAAGTTGAAAGGGAAAGACAAGAAGGGCAAAGGCGGAGGTCCGGAGAGGGGCGAAGGCCCGGCCAGGAGTTGATCCAGCCAAGGTTGGGTGCGGAAGACCTTCCGCCGAATCACTGGAACGACCAAAAAAGGATACGATCGATGCGAGTGGGAAGCGGTGATTTCATCTACGAGTTCATCCCGAACTGGGGTCGGCCGCCCGCCGGCTATGAGTTCGGCGGAGTGCCGGGCGGAGCGGTGGACGGCCGGGGCCGGGTCCACGTATTCACCCGTACCGCCCATCCGGTCCTGATCTTCGGCGCCGAGGGCGACTTCCTCAAGTCCTGGGGCGAGGGCGTCTTCACCCGTCCCCACAACGCCTTCATCGGGCCGGACGAGTCGTTCTGGTGCATCGACGATTTCGACCACACCGTCCGCAAGTGCTCCTACGACGGGGAAATCCTGATGACCCTGGGGGTCAAGGACAGGCCCAGCGATACGGGTTACGACGGGAAGGACTACCACAGCATCCGGCGGGGCGCCGGGCCCTTCAACCGGCCGACGAGCCTCGGCATAGGGCCGGGCGGTGAGCTCTTCGTCAGCGACGGCTACGGAAACTCCCGGGTGCACAAGTTCACGCCCGATGGCCGGCT
>CAYOGU010000285.1:0-4696 GCA_964403345.1 uncultured Syntrophus sp.
CCCCCAAATCGATTTCGAGTCGATCCCGTTACGACCACTTCGGTATCTCTCCGCTGATCGATTTTATGGCCGTGATGTTAGCCTCTTTTCCCGAAAAAATCCACTCAATATTTCGGCGCAGGCCTCCCGGAAGACCCCCTCCCGGACCGTCACGACGTGGTTGAACCGGCCGTCGTCCAGGATGCGGCAGAGTGAGACGGCGGCGCCGGCCTTGGGGTCCCGGGTCCCGAACACGACCCGCTCGATCCGGGCCTGGAGGATCGCCCCGGCGCACATGGGGCAGGGCTCGACGGTCACGTAGAGAGTCGTCCCGGTGAGGCGGTAGTTTCCCGCCCCGGCCGCGGCCTGCCGGATGGCCAGGATCTCGGCGTGAGCGGTCGGGTCGTTCAGGGCGATGGGGCGGTTGTGGGCCCGGGCGATCAGGCTCTCTCCCCGGACGAGCACCGCCCCGACCGGCACCTCGCCTGACTCACGGGCGAGGGCAGCCTCCTCCAGGGCGAGCCGCATCCACCGCTCGTCGGTTTCCCCGATGATCCCCTGGTCGTCACTGGCATCCATCATCCCACCTCAAGGCCCGTTCCTGAAAAGGGCCTGATTTGACTTTTCCAAAAAATTCCGCCATCATCCGCTTTAGAGACGGAGAAAACCCATCCCATGAAGGCCAAGCGGTTTCTCATCCCCTTTGTCCTGGCGTCGCTCGCGGGCCACGCGCTCCTCCTGGCCCTGACGACCCGCCTGGAGTGGACCGACATCCCGTTCAGGGACAAGGCAATCAAGGTCGATCTGGAGGCCCCCTCCCAGGAGAAGGCCAGCCAACCGACACCCTCCACGCCCGCCGCAGGACCGCCGGCCCGGTCGGCAGTCGGAGGCGCCATCCGGGAGGATTCGGTCGCTCTGCAGAACCCGGGTGGTCCCTACGACGCCTATCTCCTGCCGATTCGCCGCAAAATCGAACGCCTCTGGCGCTACCCGCCGGAGGCCCTGGCCCGGGGCCAGGAAGGGGTCGCCCTGATCCGCTTCACGATCGACGCCAGCGGCACCCTCTCCGGATACCATGTGGTGACCACGTCCGGCTCCGTGCTCCTGGACGAGGGGGCGCTGGCCGTGGTCCGGGCCGCGGCGCCCTACGCCCCCATCCCGGCGAACCTCCGACTGTCGAGGCTCCACATCACGGCCGCCTTCGAGTACCGGATGGACCGCTGAGCCCCCTCCCCCTGCCTCCTGCAGGATCAGAGCTCCGAGATGATCTCGACCAGCCCCCGGTTCGCCTCGAGCATGCGGTCCCGAAGCTCGGTCTGCTCGACCCAGGCCTTGGTTTCGAGTTGGGTCTTGCGCTGGCGGATCTGGGCAAAACGGGCCTCCATGTCGGCGATGAGAAAATCCCAATCGATCCGCGGCGCGGCCTGCTCGGGATGCGCCTCGCGGGCCGGCTCCCGGCCCGCCTTCAGGGTGATTTCCTCGAGGTAGTCGGGAATCGCGGCCTCGATGCCGAAACGGTCCTTGATGAGACGGGCGAGCTCCTGCTGGCCGCCGTACTCGCCGTGGATCAGGTAGATCTGAAGGCCCTTGGTCCGGAAATGGCCCATCCAGTCGAGGATCTGGTCCTGCCCGGCATGGCCGGAAAAGCCGTTGATCGTGAAGATCTTGGCCTTGACGGCGATATCCTCGTTGAAGATCCGGACTTTCTGTGCGCCGTCGACAATCTTCCGGCCCGTGGTTCCCTGGGCCTGGAAGCCGACGAAGACGACGCTCGCCCCCTCGCGCCAGAGGTTGTGGCGGAGGTGGTGCTTGATCCGGCCGGCGTCGGCCATCCCGCTGGCCGAGATGACGACGGCGGGACCCGGGACGCCGTTGATCTCCATGGACTCCTGGGTCGACGGGGTGTAGCGGAGCTGGGGCAGGGTCAGGGGATCCTCGCCCTGGGCCAGGAGCTGCTTGGTGTCCCTGTCCAGGTACTTCCTGGATTTCCGGAAGATTTCCGTCGCCTGGATGGCCAGCGGGCTGTCCACGAAGACGGGCATGTCCGCGGGCAGGCGGCCGTCCTTGGCCAAGAGGTGGAGGCAGTAGATCATCTCCTGGGTCCGCTCCACGGCAAAGGCCGGGATGATCACCTTCTCGCCACGACCGTAGCTGTAGGCCACGGCCTCGGCCAACTCGTCGAGGCTGTCCTTGTCGTCCTTGTGGTTCCGGTTCCCGTAGGTCGACTCGATGAAGAGGAAGTCGGCCTCGCCGATCACGGCAGGGTCCTCCATGAGGAGCTGCTCCGGACGGCCGAGGTCCCCGGAAAAAACGATCCGGTTCGTCTTCCCCTCCTCCGTAACGGCCAGTTCCAGCATGGCCGAGCCGAGGATGTGGCCCGCGTCCCGGTAGGTCACCGTGATCCCTGCCGCGGGGGTGAAGGGCTTCCCGTAGGTCACGGGGACAAAACGGGGGAAGACCTCCATGGCGTCCTTCTGGGTGTAGAGGGGGACGGTGTCCCTGTCTCCGCGGCGCAGGCGCTTGCGGCCCCGCCACTGGGCTTCCATCTCCTGGATGTGGGCGCTGTCCAGGAGCATGATCTTGAGGAGCTCCGCCGTCGGCTCCGTGAGGTGGATCTTGCCCCGGAACCCCTTCTGGACCAGGCGGGGCAGGAGCCCCGAGTGGTCCATGTGGGCATGGGTGATGAGGACGAACTCGATCCTGGCCGGATCGTAGATCTCGATGTCCCAGTTGCGCTTGTCGATCTCGGCGTTCCCCTGATGCATCCCGCAGTCGATCGCGAACCGATGCCCGGCGGCCTCCAGGATAAAGCAGGAGCCCGTGACGGTCCTGGCCGCACCCATAAACTTGACTTTCATAGATACCTCAATACGTTTTGAAAATCCCGATCCCCCGCGCCGCACTCCAGGCTGCGAAAAGAGTCCCGCTTCCTCCTGGAACGGTCCCGTGCCATCCGGGACAGAACTGGTTTCGCAGGGGCATCCCAGCCGGCCGATGCAGGCCGGCATGGGTGTCCATAACGCAACAGGTCTGAAATTGCAACGGCGATTCGCCCCGGCCCATGGGACCGCAGCCGGGGTTCGCAGCCGCCGGTTATCGGATGTCTCAAGAGCGATGGGTCATGCAGCGGCCGAATCCATCTTGACAGGACCTTCCCGTCCGGGTAGATTCTTATTGTTTCCGCCCTAATCCAAATCCGCTACAGACACGGAGGTTCCCATGGATCCCGAGACCCAGCGCACGCTCCAGGAGATCGACACCGCCGATTGGAAACCCATCCCCGTCGAATACGGGCAGGAAACCCTCTCGGTCCGGGTCCCGCCGGGCTGCACGATCCTCTCGATGAAGGAGATCCCCCCCCTGGCCGATCCACGAGCGGCCGTGGAAGCGGCCCTCTCGCATCCCATCGGGAGCCCGACGCTCGAGGCGATTATCGCCAAGAAGGGAAAACCGGCTGCGGAGATCCGGGCGGCCGTGACCGTGTCGGACATCACCCGCCCCGTCCCCTACAAAGGGGAAAAGGGTATCCTCCGCCCGCTCCTGAACCGCCTGGAGGCGGCGGGGATCCCCCGCAGCGGCATCACGATCGTGGTCGGCAACGGCATGCACCGGCCCAGCACCCGCGAGGAGCACGTCGAAATGTTCGGCGAAGACATCCTCCGGGACTACCGGATCGTCGACCACAACTGCGAGGACTTGCCCTCGCTCACCTTCGTCGGCAAGAGCCAGACCGGCGGGGATGTCTTCGTCAACAGCGTCTTTTACGGGGCGGACCTCCGGATCGCCACTGGGCTCGTGGAGAGTCATTACATGGCGGGCCTGTCCGGCGGGCGCAAGTCGATCTGCCCGGGGCTCGTCGACAAAAGGACCATCGAGAAGTTCCACAGCCCCGCCTTCCTAGAATCCCCGAAGGCCCAGAACCTCGTGCTTGAGGGGAACCCTTGCCACGAGGAGTCCCTGGCCATCGCCCGGACCGTGGGTGTGGATTTCATCGTGAACGCGACCCTGGACAAGGACCTCCGTCCGACCGGGATCTTCGCGGGGGACCTGGTGGCGGCGCACAAGGCGGCGGGCGATCTCGTGCGGGATTATGTCCTGGTCCCTGTGGAGCGGGAGTACGACATCGTCCTGACCCACGGCGGCTACGTGGGCCGGAACCACTACCAGGCCGTGAAGGCCGCCCACAACGCCCTGCCGGCGATCCGCAGAGGGGGGACCCTGATCGTCGCCGCCGACAACCGCGACCGGGAACCGATCGGCGGGCCCGAATATCGGAGCCTCCTGCACATGCTCAAGATCCAGGGAGAGGAACATTACATGCGGATGATCGAGGCCCCTGGCTGGTGCTTCACCAAGGACCAGTGGGAGCCCGAGATGTGGGCCAAGGTGTTCCGGAAGATTGCAGCGGAGGACTTTATCTACTGCACCCACACGATCCCGCGCGAGGACTACTGCATGATCCCGGGCCAGTGCGGCCTGGATTACCTGGCCGACCCGGAAG
Source organism: uncultured Syntrophus sp. (assembly GCA_964403345.1). Classification (GTDB taxonomy): domain Bacteria; phylum Desulfobacterota; class Syntrophia; order Syntrophales; family UBA5619; genus JAKAFS01. Next base: position 4,481 of record CAYOGU010000285.1, read on the forward strand.
GGCGGCTCAGCGCCGGGGCGGTGCGGGAGATGGTGGAGAACGCCCTTCGCTTGGCCGTGGCCCAGCACCGCGCCAGAGGCGTCGAGCCCGCGGTCGCCTTCATCCGGGAGGGGCCCTACGCGATCCCCTGCCTCAGGAGGGCGGGAAAGGCCTCCTCGTGAGCGGGATCATCGAGGCCGAACACCTCCGCAAGACCTTCGGCACGATCGTCGCTGT
>CAYOGU010000286.1:0-4693 GCA_964403345.1 uncultured Syntrophus sp.
AACGGTCATAGGGACCTCACGAGGCCTTCTTTGCGGAGACGGCCTTTTGAAAATAGGCGATGGTTTTCCTCAATCCCTCCTCGAGGGGGACCCGAGGCTCCCAGCCGAGTTTTTCGCGGGCCAGACTGATATCGGGCTTTCTCTGGACGGGGTCGTCCTGGGGGAGCTCCCTGAAGGTGATTCTGGAGGAAGAGGCGGTCATCCGGATGACGGTCTCGGCCAGTTCCAGAATCGTGAATTCAACCGGAGTCCCGATATTAACGGGGCCGGTGAACCCCGCTGGAGAAGCCATCATTCGGACCAGCCCTTCGATCAGGTCGTCGATGTAACAGAAGGAGCGGGTCTGAGACCCGTCCCCGTAAACGGTGATGGCTTCTCCCCTGAGGGCCTGGACGATGAAGTTGCTGACCACGCGGCCGTCGTTCACCGCCATCCTGGGGCCGTAGGTATTGAAGATCCGCACGATCTTGACATCCACGCGGTTCTGCCGGTGATAGTCCATCATCAGACACTCGGCAGCCCGCTTTCCCTCGTCATAACAACTCCGGATTCCGACGGGGTTGACGCGTCCCCAGTAGTCTTCCCGCTGGGGATGGACCTCGGGATCGCCGTACACCTCGGAGGTGGATGCCTGCAGGACCGTGGCCTTCACCCTTTTGGCAAGTCCCAGGGTGTTGATCGCCCCCATGACGCTGGTCTTGATGGTCTTGATCGGGTTGTGCTGGTAGTGGACGGGCGATGCGGGACAGGCGAGGTTATAGATCTGGTCTACCTCCAGGTAGATGGGATTGATGATGTCGTGGCGAAGACATTCGAAATGGGGGTTGGCCAGGAGGTGGAGGATGTTTTCCTTGCTGCCCGTGTAGAAGTTGTCGAGGCAAAGGACATCATGGCCCTCGGCCAGAAGACTTTCGCAGAGATGGGAGCCGAGAAAGCCGGCGCCGCCTGTGACGAGGATTCACTTCATTTGAACCATTGCCCCCTGGATTGTGCCGTGCCCCCGGGTGCGCTAAGACCGGTACCGGAACTTCCTTTTTCTGGCATTTTTGCGCCAGGGTTGCTATAAAACACATAACGATTTTATCTGTCAATCATTTTATCGATCTGACTGGCCGCCTTTTACGGGGGCTTGGCTTCTGCATGAAGAGAATCCATAAGCATAGACAGCGTGGGGAGGGCCGTGGGGGAGCGGTTCGCGAACCGGGGAAACTCGTGGCGGGGCCTCCGGGCCTGGAGGCTGGCGGGGATCGTCCTCCGGCGGGGACGCTTTACGTGGTGGCCACTCCGATCGGCAACCTGGAAGACATCACGATCCGGGCGATTCGTATCCTGAAGGAGGTCCGTCTGATTGCGGCCGAGGACACAAGGCGCACGCGGATCCTGCTCGACCGGTATCAGATCGAAACGCCCCTGATCAGCCTGTATGACCAGAATGAGCTGAAAAAAAGCGGATTGCTCCTGGCCAGGCTGCAGGGCGGCGACGATGTGGCGTACGTTTCCGATGCCGGAACACCGGGGATTTCGGATCCCGGCTATATCCTGGTCCGGGAGGCGCTTGCCAGCGGCATTTCCGTGGTCCCGGTCCCCGGCGCATCGGCCCTGATTGCCGCCATCAGCGTTTCCGGACTGCCGATGGACACCTTCGTTTTTTACGGCTTTCTCCCCTCGAAACCGACCAAGCGCAGGCAACTGCTCCTTTCCCTGCAGGGGGAGAATCGGACTCTCATCTTCTATGAATCGCCCCACCGGTTACTGGACTCCTTGAAAGATATCGCAGAGCTCCTGGGGGAAAGGGATGTGGTCCTGTCCAGGGAGATGACCAAGCTCCATGAGGAGTTCTTCAGGGGCCCCGCCGATGCGGTGATGGCCCGATTGGGGGAAGGGGTTGTCAAGGGGGAGGTCACCCTGATCGTTGCGGGATGTCCCCGTGAATCACCGGAATACACCGATGATGAGCTCCTGGAACGATGCGAGCAACTGAAGCGGACCGAGAGGGAGCTCTCCCTGCGGGACAGGGCTGATCGGATCGCAAGGGAAACTGGGGTGTCCAGGAGGCGGATCTATCGGCTCTTACTATTTCCTTGACGGTTTTCTAAAAAGTCCATATGCTTCGCAGCGCCGTCCTGCATCACGGCCGGGAAGATATTCATGCCCGATCGGACGCGCTCGCGTCCCACGGCTTCGGGACTGGTTCCGCAGGGGCCTTTCGGGATGGGCGCCTGCGGAGGCTTCCAGAGGCCAGGCCCTGGAGACTGCAGGTGCGGCCAGAACCTGAGGATGCCTGGACAGCTTCGAAGAGCCCTTTAAGTTGAGCGGAGGAGGGGGGAACCATGGCCGTGACAGAAGAGGAGGCCTGGGGGGATCGAAAGGGGATCAAGAGCGTGGAGGGACGTGTACTGAGACCGGGCGACAAGATCCATGATCTGCTGGACCTGGAGGAAGATTCATCCCTTTGTCCGGCCGCCGGCCCGGCAGTGAGAAGAGCAGGGCCGGAAAAGATCTATGATCTTGTGGATGTTGTCGAGCGGAAGCCTAAGATGGCCCTGGTCGATCCGGGCCTGCGCGATGAGATCCTGAAGCGCGCTTCGGAGATCGCCGAGAAGGTTGCCCGGGAGGTCATTCCCGACATCGCGGAACGCGTGATCCGTGAGGAGATTGAGAAGCTGAAGAAGGGGACATGAAGGTCTTTACGGCGACAGTTTTTCTCTTCCTTCTCGCCCTCCTGTTGGGCGTTCCTGCCCATCCCCTCTGCGCGGAATCTGCAGCGGTCCAGGTCGTGGAAGCGGAGGGAAGCGCCGCCGTACCTGGCGCCGACCTTGCCAGGGCGCGAAACGAGGCCATCCGGGATGCCCTCCAGAAGGCGGTGGCTCAAGTGGCTGGCCGCTGGCTGGCCCCGCAGGATATCGAGCTGAAATCCAAAATCCTCAAGGAACGGATCCTCGATAGGGCCGAGGGATTCATTCAGGATTATCGGGTGGTGTCCGAGTCGACCCCTCCGGAAGCCTATACGCTGGTGATCCGGGTGAGTGTTTTTGCGGAAACCCTCCGGGACGACTTGCGGGAGGTGGGGCTCATCGGTCCGGACCAAACGAGATCGGACGTGACCCGGATCTTCCTGACCGTTCGAGGCATCCGTCAATACGGGGATTATGTGAAGGTCCTGGGTCTTCTCAGGGAGAGGGTGCCGGGAGTCCGGGGGGCGGTCCTCTGGGAGGCCTCTTGGAGATTGGCCCGTTTTGAAATCGCCTCGGAAGTGGCAATCCCGGTCCTGTCCGAATCGCTTCGCGAGAAGCTGACGGTGGATGTCGGGCACCAGGACGAACAGGTCCTGGAGGTCCATTTAATAAGATGAAGGGATCCATGGGAAGCTCATGAAGAGATTATACCGATGGTGGATACCGTTGGCCCTGATCGTTCTGGCCGCGTGTGCCTCGAAGATACCGCACCTGATCGTGCCGGAATTCGACAAACGGGGGATTCAGCTCATTGCCGTCATGCCCGTTCTGGGCACGTCCGATCCGAAAACGGCCGACATGTTGAGGGGAAAACTGGTCGATGAGCTCTATTTCAAGGGATATCCCAGGGTCCCCCTCAAGATGGTCGAGGAAGCCCTGTCCGGAGGAAACAAGACCCCTCAGCAGATCGGCGAGCGGCTGAAGGTGGACGGCCTCCTGATCCCTACGATTCATCAAAGCGGGACGAGCCATCGGATCATCTATGCCTCGACAACGGTGGATCTGGAGTTCGAACTGAGAAGCGTAAAAACGGGGGAAAGACTTTGGCGCGTTCGATACCAGACGGTCAAGCGCAGCTATGGTTTTACGCGCAGACAGAGGGAATTGAAAACCACCTTGGTCTACGAAGAGGCGATTCACGAGGTGGTGACCCGGGCCTTGGAAACCCTGCCGGAAGCCAGGGACACCGTTGGTTCATGAGGAAGATCCGCGTCGACGCTGGTTTGAGGGAAGGGTAAGGGGGCTAAAAGGCCGCGAACGGGGCCTGAAACGGGACAGTACGGGGATAGGATGATGAATATACCGAATCTTCTGACACTGTTGAGGCTCATTCTGGTCCCACTCATCGTCATCCTGCTCATCCAGGGTTCGTTCCTCAAGGCCCTGGCCGTCTTCGTCGTTGCGGGACTCTCCGACGCCCTGGACGGATTCCTGGCGAGGGTTCTGCATCAACAGACCGTCCTGGGGGCGTATCTGGATCCGATCGCGGATAAGGCTCTGCTGATCAGTTCCTTCCTCACCCTCGCGGTCCTGCAGGTCATCCCGGGATGGTTGGCGGTGATCATCATCAGCCGGGACGTCATCATCCTGCTGGGCATCGCCATCCTTTCCCTCCTGTCGATCCCCCTGGAGATCCGGCCGGCCTTTGTCAGCAAAGTCACGACAGCCCTCCAGCTGATTACGATCCTGATGGCCCTGGCCATCAACTCCATGCCGGGCGGGTTCCATCAACTTCCCCTCCTGGCGGTCTACTGGTTGACCGCCCTGTTTACCATCCTTTCCGGCTTGAATTACATTGCCAGAGGGGTAAAACTGATCAACCACGGTGCAAAAAAATGATATTTGCCTTGACATCACTGTATTTTCTTGTTAGATAGAACACCCTCTCCGGGGCAAGGGAATCCTTGTAGGCACGTAGCTCAGGGGGAGAGCGCCATCCTGACGCGGTGGATGTCCAG
>CAYOGU010000287.1:0-4647 GCA_964403345.1 uncultured Syntrophus sp.
GCCGTCGAGAACTTGGAGGAAATCCTGTCTGTACCGGGGATCGACATGATTCAATGGGGACCCGGCGACTACAGCGTCAGTATCGGCAAGGCAGGACGCCGGACCGATCCTGAAATCAAGGCCGCGGAGCGCAAGGTGATCGAGGCCGCCATTCGCCTGGGGATCCCGCCACGCGCCGAAATTGTCAAACCGGAAGATGCCCAGTACTACCTCGACCTGGGCGTCCGGCACTTTAACCTGAACGTGGAGCTGTGGATTCTGCTGCAGTGGTGGACGGACAACGGCAAAGCCCTCCGGGAAAAGCTACCCAAATAGGCAGCGTCCGGTACCGGTCTTTTTAAGTAACGAAGGACTATCGAATGCAAAAGGGCTTCCGGATGGAAGCCCTTTTGCGTAACCACTTTTGCGCTTCTTCCCTGGTGGCAAGAACCGAAAGGAGAATTCCCATGACTCAAGCAAAGAAAAAACCGATTCAGGTGATCCAGACCTCCAAGGCAGGGCCCCCGGTCGGTCCCTATTCTCAGGGTATCAAGGCAGGCGGGTTCATCTTCGTGGCCGGGGAAAAGGGGCTGGATCCCCTGACCAAACAGATCGTTCCTGGCGGCATTGAGGCGGAAACCCGGCGTACGCTGGAAAATATCAGGGCCATCCTTGAAGAGGCGGGATCCACCTTGGACCTCGTCGTCCAAACATTTGTTTTTATGACGGACCTCGATGAATTTTCCAGGATGAACACAGTATACGCGGAATACTTTAAAGCAAATCCCCCAGGACGCACGACAGTGGAAGTGAAATCGTTGCCAGCTGGAGCCCGCGTGGAAATTACGGTCACGGCATTGGCCGGACAGAAGACGTAAGCGGTTCCTGAGAAATGGCGCAGGGTATGCGTCAGGAAGAATGGCCCGACGGTACGAAAAGCGTCCCCGATGTCAAGGGCAACCCGGCGGGCACCACAAATTGCGCTTGTCAGGGGGCCTTTTTCCGATATAATGGAATCATGATAGTCGTGGGATATATGCGTGATTTCAAAAAAGGAGGAAGGGACTATGCAGAGAGTCAGGGACATTCTGAAGGTGAAGACGGGTGAGGTGTGGTCAGTGTCGCCCAGGGCGACCGTTCTGGAGGCCTTGAAGGTCATGGATGAAAAGGAGATCGGGGCCCTGATGGTCATGAGCGACAAGGGCAAGGTGGCCGGGATCGTCACCGAGAGGGACTATGCCCGGAAGATCGTCCTCAAGGGGAAGTCGTCCAAGGACACGGCCGTGGAAAAGATCATGACGCCGGCCTCCAAGATGTTCACCGTCAAACCCGACACTCCTGTCGAGGACTGCATGGTCCTGATGACTGCCAAGCGGGTGAGGCATCTGCCCGTTTACGAGGGGAACAAGTTCCTCGGCCTCGTCTCTATCGGAGACGTGGTCAAGTCGACGATCTCCGAGAAGGACATGCTGATCGAGCACCTGAGCAATTACATCAGCGGGAATTACTGAGCGGCCCCGGACAGTCGGAAGGCAAACCTTTAAAAGGGGGGGCAGGATCCTCGGCGATCCTCCCCCCCCTTTTTTTGTGGCCGCCGGGTCTACGGATTTCACCGCGGGGATGCGGCAAGGCGGTCCGCCAATACTCGGAAGCGGGGGGTTGCGTACTGGAAGAATGCCCGGTAGGCCTCGCAGAGGACATTGTCGCCGGCGGGTGTCCGGTAGTGCTGGCAGCCGAAGCGGCAGACGACGTTCCACTCGCAGGCCACGCAGTCCGACGACGTGATTTTTTTGCGGTCGTTGAACTCTCGGCGACGGCGCTTGGTCATGAGCCCGGCCAGGGGCGTCTCGACCAGGTTCCCGATCTTCCACCGGTCTTCCACGAAGAAATCGCAAGGGTAGAGATCGCCGTTGTATTCGACGACCATGTAGGAGCCGCACCGGTCCCTGAAGGAACAGATCTCCGGGACCGCCCCCGCATGGACGGCCAGAACGTTCTCGAAGAGCCGGATCGAGACGGCCGGCCGGCCGTCGTTGTACCAGACGTCAAAGAGCGCGCAGAGGAAGTCCCGGTAGTCCTCCGCGGTGACCGAGTCGTCCCGGAGGCCCCCCGCACCGTCCCACTCGACGCAGGGGATGAACTGGAGCCTCGCGAGGCCGTTTTCGAGGAAGAATTTGTAGATTTCCCGGGGGTGCCGGACCGTGGCAGCGTTGACGACGGCCAGGATGCCAAAGTCCACTCCCCGGTCCCGGAGGATGTCGATCCCCCGCATCGCCCGGATAAAGCCGCCCTCACCGTCCAGGGTGCGGCGGTAGCGGTCGTGGAGTTCGGCGGGGCCGTCCAGGCTCACGCCAACAAAGAATCGGTACTGCCGGAAGAAGTCGGCCCATTGCCCGTCGAGAAGCAGGCCGTTGGTCTGCAGGTTGTTGCTCACCAATTGGCCCGGCCGGCCGTAGTGCTGCTGGTAGGCGACGACGCGCTCGAAGAAGTCGAGCCCGGCCAGGAGGGGCTCGCCGCCCTGCCAGCCGAAGGAGGCCGCCCCCGGGGCCGACCGCATTGCCCCGGCGATCAGGGCCCGGAGCGTGCGGTCGTCCATGAGGTGCGTCTTTTCGGCGAGATAGGGGTCGGCGGGACGCAGATAGAAGCAGTACCGGCACCGCATGTTGCAGTCGGCGGAAACCGGCTTGACCAGGAGGCTGAGGGCGCCTTCCACAGGCCGCTTATCCCTTCGGCGGGGCCGGCTTCATGTACTTGGCCAGCCAGTCGAGGGTCCGCTTCCAGGAATCCTTCGCTGCGGCCTCGTGGTAGTTGGGCCCCTCCCGGTGGAAAGCGTGCTTCGCCCCTGGATAGATCTTGATGTCGTAGGTCTTCCGGTGCGTCTTCAGGGCCTCCTCGAGCTTCTGGACGTCGGCCAAGGGAATCCCCGCGTCGGCCGCTCCGTAAAGTCCCAGAAGCGGGGCGTCGATCTCCGCCACCCCGTCCAACGGCGAGGTGGTCTGCGTCGGGCTGTAGGCGTTGACGGTCCGGCCGTAGAAGACCACCGCTGCCTTCAGATCCTTGCGGTGCTCGGCGAAGAGAAGAGAGAAGCGGCCGCCCATGCAGAACCCCATACAGCCGATCGAGTTGGTGAAGACGACGGACTGCTTCTTGAGGAACTCCACCCCCGCGTCGAGGTCCTCCATCGCCTCGGCGTCCGAGAGCTTCCCGAGGGCCCTGAGGGCCTCATCGGAGCCGCCCGGATAGTCAGGCCCGAGGCCGCGGGAGACGAGGTTGACCGCAAGGCCCACATAGCCCTCCCGGGCCAGGTCCCTGGTCACGTTCTGGATGTAATCCGTGACGCCCCGGTTCTCGTGGATCACGATGACCCCCGGATAGGGGCCGTTTCCGGTAGGCCGGGCCAGGTACCCGCCCAGCGTTCCCCCCTTCCCCTCGAACCGGACACCGCCGGCCACAATGTCCCTGTCCTGGGCGGCGGTCGCCTCCGGCCATTTCGTCGCCGCACCCACCACCGTCAGCCATCCCAGGGCCTTCAGGAACACGCGTCTGGAAAGACGGCACGCCCCGTCGTAAATCTTCCCCTCCATGACTGGTCCCTCCCTTTCTGGGTATGTCCTTTCCGGCCTGCCCGCTTCCATTGCCGGGGCGGTTCCCGCTGGACGCGGAACCGCCCCGGCAATGGAATGTCCTGATCCTTTTAACAAAGTGCAAAACCGAAGATGCGCGAGAGGATGGGGTAGCCGCGGTTCCAATATAAGGCCTTTTCGATCCGCAATCAAACGAAAAAGTTCCCGGGGGCCCGATCAGGGGACGATACGGAGGATGCGTCCCTCCTCCCGGGCATCGATGACGCCGCGCCGCCGGATCGTGTCGACGATCAATTCCCGGAGCGGGAGCCCCGTCTGGATGTGCGGCTTGCCTTTGAGGAGCGTATAGCCATCGCCGCCCGTGGCCATGAAATCGGTGACGGCGACCCGGTAGAGTGCCCCGGATTGCAGAGGCTGACGTTCCGGGCCCACACGGACATTTTCCACGGCATGGTCCCGCACCTCGAAAGTGAGCCCCGAAACCTGCAGGAAGCCGCCGTCATTGTCCCCGCGGGAGGATCGGACAGCCCTGCGCAGGACCTCCCCGATCTCGGCCCCGGTCAGATCCATCAGCATCAGTTCGTTGGCGAAGGGCATGGTCTTGAAGACATCCTCGACCGTCACCGGTCCCGGCCGGATGCTGGTGCGCATCGCTCCGGCGTTGATCAGGGCGATCCGGGCGCCGGTATGTTCCCGCACGACATCCGTCACCCAATTGCCTAAGGTGGTTTCCTCGTAGCGGATCCGTCCGCGCTCGCCGTCCAGAAAGACCGCCGCCCGTCCGATCACCTGCTTGAACCTTTCGCCCAGTTGCCCCTGCCAGGCGGCCACGATGGCGGCGACCGGAGGGTCGGATGCGACCCTGTCTGTGATCGGGAGATAGGCGTGATCGGCCACGACAGCCCTCCCGGAGACCGGGTCGATCATCAGATCGACGCGGCCCAGATAGCGCCCCTTCTCAAGAGCCTGAAAAATCGGCACGGGCCCCACCCGCTGGTAGGGCGAGATGAGGACGTGGTCGTGGCCGCCGACGATGGCGGCCAATCCGGGCAGGGCCATGGCGATCGTCCCGTCGACCTTGTAC
>CAYOGU010000288.1:0-4643 GCA_964403345.1 uncultured Syntrophus sp.
CGCGGGCATGAAAACCTCGAAGGTCGTCGTGGCCGTCAACCGCGACCCCGACGCCCCGATATTCAACAAATGCGATTACGGGCTCGTGGGCGATCTTTTCGAGGTGGTGCCCGCACTGACCCGGGCGCTCAGGGAGAACCGGCCGAAGGGCTAGCGCCTGGCTGGTGTCCATCGCGGCGCGCGGCCGGGCAGGCCCAGGCCCCGGCCAAATGAAATGCCGCAGCCCGGCCACGTACGGAAGCAACTCCGGTTTGAAAGGGGGATCATCATGCAGGACAGCGCACGGGTCGTCATCATCGGCGGGGGGATCGTGGGATGCAGCATCGCCTACCATCTGACCAAGGCGGGCTGGAAGGACGTGCTGATCATCGAAAAGGGCGAGCTGACGAGCGGCTCCACCTGGCACGCCGCCGGGCTGGTCGGCCAGCTCCGCTCCCACCGCAACGTCACGCGAATGCTTCAGTACAGCGTCAGCCTGTACGAGGGGCTTGAGGCGGAGACGGGCCTGACCACGGGCTGGAAGCGCTGCGGCTGCCTGCACCTGGCCAGCACCGAGGCGCGCCTGATGGAGCTCAAGAAGGGCGCCACCACGGCCCGGAGCTTCGGCCTGGACATGCACATGATCACCCCTTCGGAGGCCCTGGCCCTTTTCCCCATCCTGAACATGGAGGGCATCATCGGGGCGGCCTTCATGCCCTCGGACGGGCAGGCGGACCCGAGCGGGCTGACCATGGCGCTGGCCAAGGGGGCCATGAACCGGGGGGCCAAGATCCAGCTCAAGACGCGGGTGACCGGCTTCCGGATGGCCAAAAACCGCGTGGCCGCCGTGGTCACCGACCAGGGGACCGTGCGGTGCGAAACGGTCGTCAATGCGGCCGGGATGTGGGGCCGGGAAGTCGGCCGGATGATGGGCGTGAACATCCCGCTGGTGCCATTCCAGCATCAATACCTCGTGACCGAGACCATCGAGGGGCTGCCCCCGAACCTTCCCACCCTGCGGGACAAAGACAGCCTGCTCTACTACAAGCAGGAGGTCGGCGGGCTCGTCATGGGCGGATACGAGCGGGACGGCATCCCCTGGGCCGTCACGGGCATCCCCGGGGGCTTCACCCAGGAGCTGCTGGAGCCGGACTTCGACCACTTCGAGCCCCTTTCGCAGGCCGCCGTGAAAAGGACGCCCTGCCTGAACCAGGCGGGGATCGCGCGGCTGGTCAACGGGCCTGAGGCCTTCACGCCGGACGGAAACTGCATGCTCGGCCCCACGCCGGAGGTGGAGAACTGCTACGCCGCCGTGGGCTTCAACGCCTTCGGGATCGCCGCGGGCGGCGGGGCAGGGCGGACGATCGCCGAATGGATCGTCGAGGGCGAGCCGAGCCTGAACCTGTGGCCCCTGGACATCCGGCGCTTCGGCGCCCATCACCGGAGCCGGAAGTTCAACGTGGAGCGGACCAAGGAGATCTACGGGAAGCACTACACCATGTCCTGGCCCTACGAGGAGCACGATTCCGCCCGGGGCATCAAGCGCTCCCCGCTCTACGGCCTGCTCAGGGAAAAGGGGGCGGTGTACGGCTCGAAGTTCGGGTGGGAGCGGGCGAACTGGTTCGCCCCTCAGGGCGTGAAGCCGGAGGACGAATTGACCTTCGGCATCCCCAACTGGTTCGAACACGTGGCCGCCGAGCACCGGGCGGCGCGGGAGGCCGTCGTCCTGATCGACCAGTCCTCGTTCAGCAAGTTCGAGGTGACGGGGGCCGGGGCCGCGGCGTTCCTCGATCACGTGGCGGACGGCCGGATCGACCGGCCCGTCGGCACGACCGTGTATACCCAACTCTGCAACGCGCGGGGGGGCGTCGAAGCGGACGTCACGATCTCGCGGCTTGCGGAAGACCGCTTCCTGATCGTGACCGGAACGGCCTTCGGGGTCCATGACATGATGTGGCTCAAGCGCCATATGCCCTCCGACGGCTCCGTGGCCATCCGCGACGTCACCTCGGCATACGCCATGATCAACGTCTGCGGCCCCAACGCCAGGACCCTCCTGATGCGCCTGTCCGACGACGATTTCAGCAACGAAGGCTTCCCGTTCAGCCAGTGCCGCGAGGTGGTGATCGGCTGCGCCCCGGTCCTGGCGATCCGGGTCACCTACATCGGCGAGCTGGGCTACGAGCTCTACGTCCCCCCGGAATACGCCGTCGGGCTCTACGAAAGCCTCTGGGAGGCCGGAAAGGACCTGGGGGTGAAAAACGCGGGATACCGGGCCATCGACTCCCTCAGGCTGGAGAAGGGCTACTGCTACTGGAGCGCGGAGCTCTCGCCCGATTACACCCCCTACGACGCGGGGATCGGGTTTGCCGTGGACCTGGGCAAGGGGCCGTTCCTGGGCCGGGAGGCCCTGGCAAAGGTGAAGCAGGAGGGGCCGAAATGGCGGCTCTGGACCTTCACCCTGGATCACGACGAGCCAAAACTCCTCCACGGCGGCGAGGCCATCCTTTGCGACGGCCGGGTCGTGGGGGTGGTATCGAGCGGCGGCTACGGCCATACCGTGAAAAAGACGATCGCCCTGGGGTATCTGCCCGCCTCGGAGAGCAGGGAAGGGGGCTATGCCATCGAGCTCTTCCAGGAGCGGATCGCGGCCACCCGCCACGCCAAGGCCCTCTACGATCCGGCCCGGGAGAGGATCAGGGGGTAGGGGCGGCTTCTTTACCGATTTCAGTGCCCCTGAAATTGCGTGAAGGATGTTGTGGTGCGCCCTCTCGCGCACCCCTGCAGGATGCAGGCCTGTTCGCAGAGGCGGCAGGACCTCGACTCGTCCAGCCCCAAAATCGTTTTCCGGCTTTTCCTTGAGGTCCTTCCCGAAAGATTCGTTTGACAGCCTTCATCGTTAGAAGTTATCTATAATCACCACAAAGAAAACCGACTCCGCCCTGCCGGACGGAAAGATATCTCGGTATAGGCGGTAACCACTCATACCATCGAAGGAGGCCAGGCTATGCAGAACGCAGCATACCGAATCGAATTCTTTCAGACTGCGGATGCGAAAGAAGTCACGGACCTCATTAAAGAGGTTTACGGGGACAAGTTCCCGGTTGGACTGATTTACGATCCGGTGGAATTGCTGGCCGCCGTGAAAGAAGAGAAATTCATCCCCATCGTCGCCCGGGGCACGGACAACCGTATCGCCGGATTCAGCGCGGTTTACCCGCTGGCGCCCTACAGGGGAGTGCGCGAGATAGGGCTTGCCGTGACAAGGCCCCAGGATCGGAAGCAGGGCATCTCGGTTCTCCTTTATGATTTCGGCCTTAACGTCGTGGCCAAGAAGTTCGGGATAGAGGTCATGTACGGCGAGGCCGTCTGCAACCATACCTTTACGCAGCGGGGGTATGCGAAATTGTCGCTTCCGGTGGCTGAAACCGGCCTGGCGCTCGACACCATGCCGGCGGAGGCCTACGAAAAGGAGCAAAGCGCCAGCGGGCGCGTGGCGGTAATCTGCGTATCCAGCATTATTTCCCGAAAACCCCACAGCGTATATATCCCCGCCGTCTACAGTCGATCCCTCCCCTTCATTTATGGGAACATCGACGACAAGCGAACGCTTCTGCCGTCCAAGGACGCCCTTCCGGCGGGAAAGAGCACCAAGGTGTCCATCCAAACGGTCGGACAATCAGGTGTGGGTCGCCTCATCGTCCATGAAGCCGGTGCGGATTTCGACCAGGCGTTCGGGAAGCAGGAGGAAGAACTGCTGAAAAGCGGCCATACGGTTCTTCAGGCATGGCTGAAGCTGGCATCGCCGCCGGTAGGCGACGCCGTGAACCGGCTGCGGAAGAAAGGATATTTCCTTGGCGGAGTCCTCCTGCGCTGGTTTGACGAAGACGGCCTGCTGATGCAGAAGATCACGGGCCGCCCGAACTGGGAGGGCATTCGCCTCCATTCGGACCGAATGAAGAAAGTCATGGAGTTCGTCAAGCAGGATTGGCAGGAGACGAACAGGTAGAGGATCGCAGCCCTCCCGCCACGCCAAGACCCTCTACGATCCGGGCGTAAGCTTCCCTGTCAAGCAGACGATTGAAAAATAGAGTTTCCGGCGTTCTTTGACAAATATTCCACTGGTGTCAGATCATCCAGGGAATCATGGGGCCGTTGCTCATTGTATTCGATCATCCACCAATAGGTGGCCTCTCTGACCTCGGCCAGGTTGCGGAACAGGTAGAGATCGAGCAGTTCTATTCGGACCGTGGAGGAAAAAAGTTTTTGCAGTACGGCCATCTTCATTGATAGCCGTTATACATCGAATGATGGTTATTTTACATCAATGTTGTCGAACGAAAGCGGCCTCTTTAGTCTTATGCCGCTCTGACACGGACGCGAGGTTCCACAGTGGGCCAGATGGTGCGCCGGGCCAGCCGCATGTCATAATCCACCTGGAGATTCAGCCATATTTCGGGGGACACCCTGAAATACTTGCCCAGGCGCAGGGCCGTGTCCGCAGTAATCGTGCGCTTTCCCTTGATGATCTCGGTAATTCGCCCCGGCGGCACGTCAATGTCCCTTGCCAGTTGATTGGCGCTCAGTCCGAGGGGTTTCATGAAATCCTCGGAAAGAATCTCTCCGGGCGGTATCGGGTCAAGCAAATTTTCTTTTTTGACCAT
>CAYOGU010000289.1:0-4632 GCA_964403345.1 uncultured Syntrophus sp.
GAGCTTTTCGAGGATGCAACCGAAATGGTCAACCGCTGGCCGACGGTCACATCCTCTTTCTTCGACATGCGGTTCGCGGCCCGGATGGCGCCGACGGACGTCTTGTATCTCTTGGCGATGGACGCCAGCGTTTCCCCCTGGCGCACCTTGTGCTTGAGGGTCATCCCCCGGCCGCGGCCGGCCGCGTAAGGCCTCTCGGATTGAGGGATCTCGTCGACGACCGACAGCAGCCTTTCGGTCGTCTCCGGAGGGACTTTCAGCTTGTACGGCCTGTCCGGCGTGATCTTGTGCCTAAGCTCGGCATTGAGGATATTGAGGATTTCCTCGGAAACGTCCAGTTTCTGGGCGATATCCTGCAGGCGCATGGGCTTGTTCACTTCCACCGTTTCATAGGCCAGCGGCTGCAAGGCTTTCCCGTTTCCCGCCTCGAGGTCGATGCCGTATTTCTGCGGATCCCGGATGATCAGGATCGTGGCGATGAATCTCGGCACGTAACGGGCCGTTTCATAAGGAAGCTGGTGATAGAGGTCCCAGAACCGGTCCAGATAGTTGATATGCTGGGCGGCGATGGTCCTCATGACACGCCCCTCGCCGCAGTTGTAGGCGGCCAGAACCGTCAGCCAGTCGCCGAACATCGTGTGCAGTTCCTTGAGGTAGTCGATGGCGGCTCGGGTCGATTTTTCGATATCCATCCTTTCGTCGACCCAGTCGTCCCGGTTGAGGCCGTATTTATAGCCGGTGGACGGGATGAACTGCCACAGGCCCAGGGCGCGGGCCGACGACAGGGCGCTGATCTTGAACCCGCTCTCGACCAGCGGGAGCCACGAAAGCTCTTCGGGGATTCCCGCCTTCTTGAGCTCCCGGACCATGATGGGCCGGTACATCGCCGACCGCTGATAGGAGGAAATGAAGAAATCCCTTTCGACCGTCTGGAAAAGGCGGATCTCCTTTTCGACGTCCGCGTTGGCGACGATCGGAATTTCCCCCCGCTTTCCCTTCGCGGTCGTTTGAATCGAGTTGTAGATGGACAGGATCCTCTTGGAGATCATCAGGCGGAGGTCGTCCTTCTGCCTGGCGACGTCCGGATTCCCGTTGGTGTCCAAGAGAAGCGCATACGCCTGGTCGAGCATCTCCAGGGCGTCCTCGAGATTGCCGCTGACCCAATAGTTCTGCGACTCGTTCAGAAGGACCAGCGCTTCTTCCATGATGTCCCGTTCCACTTCTTCTTCATGGGCGACGCCGTTGTCCGGATCGGCGGGCTTCGGGGCTTCGGTTTTCTTTTGCAGGGCCGCGGCCTTTTTCTGGGAAAGTTCCGTGGGGGCGGGGCTGATTTTTTCGCTCGAAACGGGCGAACCGGCGGGATGCTCCGCCTTCGGCCCTGCAACCGCCGCCGTCAGGATATTGATATTGGCGGCGAGTTCCTGCCCGTATGCGGGCAGCGTGAGAACGGAGATGGTCATGGAAACGAAAAGCGACAGGACACTGAGAACAAACGACATCTTGATTCTGGACATCGAGATGGACTCCCTATTGTCATTCCTGCATCAAGGAGAATGCTTCGCTCCTATTCCCTGTTTGCCTGAAACGGCCCGGACCTTGTCCGTTTCCCCCTATAGCACATTATTTCCGTGTCCCCAAACATTAATGCATCAGGTAGGCCTCGATGAATTCGTCGATGTCGCCGTCCAGGACCTTGTTGACGTTGCCCGTCTCGACGCTGGTCCTGTGATCCTTAACCATTTTATAGGGATGAAGCACATAGGAGCGGATCTGGCTTCCCCAGGCGATGTCCTTCTTCGTCTTGTTGATTTCCTTGAGCTTTTCGTTCTGTTCCTGCAGTTTCATCTCATAGAGCCGTGACTGCAGGTATTTCATGGCCATCGCCTTGTTCTTGTGCTGCGACCGTTCGTTCTGACACTGGACTACGATGCCCGTCGGGATATGGGTGATCCGGACCGCCGAGTCCGTCTTGTTGACGTGCTGCCCGCCGGCGCCCGTGGAACGATAAGTATCGATCCTCAGGTCTTTTTCGTCGATCTCGATCACGATCCGGTCGTCCACCTCCGGATAGACGAATACCGAGGCGAATGAGGTATGCCTCCTGGCCCCGGCGTCGAAGGGGGAGATCCGGACCAGCCGGTGGATGCCGATCTCCGCCTTGGCGTACCCGTAGGCGTACTCCCCCCTCAGCGTCCAGGTCGCGCTTTTGATGCCCGCCTCGTCGCCGGGAAGGTAATCGATGATGGTCGCCTTGAAACCCCGCCTTTCGGCCCAGCGGAGGTACATGCGAAGGAGCATTTCGGCCCAATCCTGGGCCTCCGTTCCCCCGGCGCCTGCATGGATCGACATGATGGCGTTCATGGAGTCCTGTTCGGCCCCCAGCATCATCTTGAGTTCATCGTCCCGGACCGCGGCCCTGAGATTCTCGATCTCCCGGCTCACTTCCTCCAGGGTCGATTCGTCGTGCTCTTCGCTGGCGATGTCGTAAAGGTCCTTGAGGTCGGAGACATGGCCTTTTTGCATCTTCCATTTCCGGACGCTGTCGTCCAGCCGGCTCTTTTCGCGGAGTATGCCGGTGGCCTTGTCCGGGTCGGCCCAGAAGTCCTCCCGCTGGCTGTCCTTTTCCAGTTCCCTGATTCTCATCTCTTTTTCAGGGACGTCAAAGACACTCTCCCATGTGGGCGATTCTCTTCTCCAGTTCGACCAGGGCTTCACGGATGCCTTCCAGCATGGCGCTATCTCCTTTTCCTGTTAAAGATGTGGCAGGCCAGCAAGAGGGCCGCGCAAAAATAAACGAATAAGTCCCCATATGCCGCATAATGGCTCTTCTCGTCAATGCTTTTGATTTTTCCCGTCAGGACCGTCCGTTCGAACAGGCCCGTCTGCGAAAGGATCTCCCCGAGGGGGCTGACCACCGCGCTGATCCCCGTGTTGGCGGCCCTCACCAGGTACAGCCGGCTTTCGACGGCCCGAAACACCGTCATGGACAGGTGCTGGTAGGGCGCGGAGGTCTTCCCGAACCAGGCGTCGTTGGTGATGTTGACCAGCAGTTGAGCGCCCCTGTTCTTGTAGTCCCTGGCCGCTTCGGGAAAGATGCCCTCGTAGCAGATCAGGACCCCCAGCCGGAGCCCGTCGTCGGCCAGGGGGTAGAATCCCCTGCCCTGGCCGAAGTCGCCGACGCCGACCACCAGTTTCCCGATGAAGGGGAACCACTGCCGAAGGGGGACATACTCGCCGTACGGGACCAGATGGACCTTGTCGTACCGTCCCGTGACCTGCCCGCCGGAATCGAGGAGGTAGGCGCTGTTGAGGTAGGAGACGCCCCCCCCTACCTCCCGGTAGCTCGGGCTTCCGACCAGCATGGAGGACCTTTTTGTTCGCGCGATGTCGACGACCCGTTCCTGGAGCGGCTCCCGGCGCTGGAAATAGAACGGAACGGCCGTCTCCGGCCAGACGATCAACGCCCCCTCCCCCAGGGGCGGCGCCAGGGACAGGGAACGGTATATCTCGATGGTCTTCGACTGGTACTGCGGGTCCCATTTGACGTTCTGGTCGATGTTCCCCTGGACGAGCGCCACCTCGCGCTCTTTCGCGTTCCCGATCTTTTCACGGATCTGCGAGATTCGCCACTGGCCGTACCCGGACACCAGCAACACCAGCGCAAGGGCCACGGCCGCCTCCTTGAAGGCCGATCTCCGGGAAAAGCGGGAGCTCATGAGGTCGAACAGGACGGCATTGACCATCACGATCAGGAAGGTAAGCCCGTAGATGCCCGTGAGATCGGATATCTGGATGAGATGGATGAACCGGTATTGGGAATAGGCCAGGCTCTCCCAGGGGAAGCCGGTCATCAGGAAGGAGCGCAGGTATTCCAGGACCGTCCAGGTCAGGGGGGCCGACAGCCAGCAGGGAACCCCCCTCTGCCTCAGGTGGACGACCGCCGCCGCGAACAGGCCCGTGTACAGGCTCAGGTAGGCCGACAGCATCAGGAGGGCGAGCACGCCCACGACGACCGGCAGGTATCCGTACTGGACCACCACGTTGACGATCCAGTAGAGGATGCCCGTATGCGCCACCATGCCGGCCAGGAAGCCGATCCTGAATCCGGTCCCTCTGCAGGGGGCGCCTTCCAGGGCGAAGAGAAGCGGGACCAGGGCGACCCAGGCCACCATCCCGTTTCCGAATTTCGGAAAGGAAAGGATCAGCAGAAGACCGGACAATACGGCCAGGACGATGTTTCCGCGAGCCTTCAACGAATATGCCCCTTCAAAGCCGCGCATGGCGTTTCCATCGGCCCGCCGGGAAGCCCGGCGACGGATCGGTGCATCAAGGGGCTTTCCTGCATGCGGGACGGCGACGGACCAAGGTCATAAGAAAAAGGGGGCCTGCCGGTGACGGCAGCCCCCTTGCTTGATTGGCGGGGCCGATGGGACTCGAACCCACGGCCTCCGGCGTGACAGGCCGGCGTTATAACCAACTTAACTACGACCCCGTATATGATTTTTCTATTCCCTATCGAAACCCGATCGTGCTGCCATCAGGTTCTCGCAATTTCCATGGTAGGCGGAACAGGACTTGAACCTGTGACATCCACGGTGTAAGCGTGGCGCTCTCCCAGCTGAGCTACCCGCC
>CAYOGU010000290.1:0-4619 GCA_964403345.1 uncultured Syntrophus sp.
CAGATTCTGGCCAAAGTGGCCAAAAGTAAAGAAGCGTTGGACGCACTACACTAGGACTTGACGGCTGCATTACCGAATTGGCCGTGACGCTTCCCCGTGATGTTTGCATAGAAGGTTTTGATAGAAAGCAGATCCTCTTCAAAATTGCCGGTGGGATAAAAATCGGCCAATCCCCCCCTGCTTTGCGCCGATAGTCCAGAAAGGCCAGCACGATGGGGATATCTGCGCCCTGGGCGATCCGATAAAAACCAGTCTTCCAGAATTGGACCTTTTTTCGTTTCCCCTCGGGTGCAATCAACAGGGTGAGTTCATCCATCTTTTGAAGGTCTGGACGGACTGCCCGACAATGTTGTTCGCCTGACCCCGTTTGACAGGAATACCTCCAAGCCACCGCATTAAGCTTCCAAAGGGCCAACGAAACATCGTTTCCTTGCCCATCCAATGGATCTTCAATTTTAGGGCAAACGCAACGGCTAAGGTCATCGGAAAAATCCAGTTCGAGGTGTGCGGTGCTGGGACCGGGACATATTTCTTGATGTCCGGCACCACCCCCTCAATATGCCAGCCTATGGTTTTTAAAAATACGCGGATGATCCAGGCCGTGAAGTGATTTGGCGATAATCCATCTTTCAGCATGCAGGGATCCTGTTCAGGAAAAACGAGCCTACCCATTAAATCGTCGTTATAAGCGATTGATTTTTTTTGAGCACGTCAAACGATGTCAAGGTTGGCACCCGCCGTCACGGTTCGTCTGGGACTTGGTCATCATGGCCGCTTCCTTTGGTTGGCGTCGGCTGTCGTTGACATCGCCGCGGACATAACTCCCCATCGTGCTTCGTTTATCGATTCTCTCTGGAATAAAAAAAAGGCGGGTTAGGCAGCTGATTTGCAGCGATCAGAGATTTCCCAAAATCCGGCTATTACAATTCCTTTACATTGGGACCCGCCCTGAAGGCCGCAAGGGATCCCCGCGGGCGGACGAACGCGGATGCCAGGCGGCCATAGGCATCGTGACAGCAGATACTGCGGTGGGTTTGGGAATCATTGTGGTAGATTTTTTAAGAGCGCCGCAGGGCCAGCTTTCGGGGGGAAGGTCAAAGAAATCAGGACGAAATGGTTTTAAGAAAAATGCCTTAGGGCGGACAGGATATCCTCTTTACGCGCATCGACGGCGATTTGGCCGGTTTCGATGATTTCAGGGATATGTTGGACATCCCATATACTGACGGGATTCTTGAAATCCACCCTGATAATGATGATTTCATGGGTGTGCATGTCGATAGATAACGCCATTTGATAACGCGTGGTCGCATCTCCCTGGATGGTATAATAGTTTGAGATACACGCCGCATAACTATCGGCGCGCATGTCAATGGGATCGAAAAACGTGACGGCGATGATGACATCCATGTCATGTTTGACCGCCTCGGAAACGGGCAAGGGAGAGGTGTAATAGCCGTCACTCAACCATCGGCCATTGAATTCAAGGGGGGGCAAAAGGGGAAACAAGGCACTGGAAGCATAAAGCGCATCACAGACCAAGCCCTTGTCAAGGATCACTCCCTCACCGGTGCTCACGTCAGTAGCCTGAAATAAAACTTTAGGCTGAAGGTCCTCGATCCGGGTATCTCCGAATGTTTCTTTCAATATAGAGCGATATTTTTGGGGCCGGAGTAGGCCAGACCGCATGTCAAACTTGCCGAACGGCAGCTTAGCCAACCCAAGCAAGGCACGATAATCCATATGCGTAAACGGTTTGAACCGTTCCACGCCTTTGAAAAAATCGATGATTTCCTGAGTACCACAGCCTATGCCGCGGAGGGCGCTCATGATACTGCCGCCGCTGCAGCCCACCATGAGATCAATCGGAATGGATTTATGGTCCAAGAATTCAAAGAGGGGAACGGCTGCCAGGGCTTTCATTCCACCGCTGGACAATACGACGGAAATTTTAGGTTTCGCGCAAGTTGATTTATCAAGGTCGGAGGTTAACATTGCAGACCCCTATGGTCCCCCGAAATCTGTTTTAACCAGGGGGGTGGGTCGTCCGGTGTCAACTTATTGATAACTGCCATGAAGTTCCCTTACTGAGTGAAAAGTATAGGAGGGCGTCCGGCGAAAGTCAATGAAAAACCGGAGATAACGAAACAGTCTGGGCTTGCCTGTCGGCGGAACAGTTTCTGTTTGCCCGTAAGAAACGGTCGGATTTAGTGCAGGGATTTGGGTCATGGTTCCCTGACCGTCAAGGAACGGTCAGCTAGGTCGAGAAAAATAGCGACGGCTGTAGGGGGTGATGCCCTGAAATGGCTCGCCGACGTCATCGCCAACCGTTTTTTTTGAAGAACATCCGGTAAAGATTTCTGGCTGTTGCGTTACGGGGTGTGATATGGATCCGCGCAAGGCCAAGGCTTGAAAGACGGCCCAATGTCCTCAATAGAAACGATGCTTCTATGGAACACAGATCATTGTCCCTGGGCGCCTGACGATGGCCCTCGTCCTGCTGACAGGCACAACCCTCCATGCCTATGATGTACAGATCGACAACGACACCACAGACCTGACCATCAAGGAGGTCATTGTCTCAGCCTGCGTCTCCCCCGGAACCAATTGCCAGAACACGGGAGCAGTCACCATTGGCCCCGGCTGCAGCACGACTCTTCACACGGACGGCACACGCTGCCCATCGTATATCATGTACCATATCACGAACGGCCGAATGACTTCGGAGACGGCGCACGGCCAGTGCATCACGCCCACGACCAATATGGGGCTCTCCTACCCCTCGAACTGTGGAACGAGTTGCGCCGCTTCGCACTGGAGACTCAAATACGTCAACGGCGCTCCCCAGATGCAGCCCAAATAGCCGACATCCCGGTTGTCAGGGATTTCGCTCCGAAGATTTGAGGCAGCCGCCTGAGCACGAGCAGGGAATTCACCG
Source organism: uncultured Syntrophus sp. (assembly GCA_964403345.1). Lineage (GTDB taxonomy): Bacteria > Desulfobacterota > Syntrophia > Syntrophales > UBA5619 > JAKAFS01. The sequence continues at coordinate 2,939 of CAYOGU010000290.1, forward strand.
GACAGGATCGTCAAGAAATCAGCGTCTGTCCTCCTGGAGCAGGATGATGCTGATGCGCCGGTTCCGGAGGTCCCTCGGGTTTTCCTTGAACAGGGGCTCCTGGTCGGCGTAACCGATGACCTTGGCGACGCGGCTCGGTTCGATCCCGTTGTTCTCCAGTTCCCGCCTCGCCGCGGAGGCCCGCGACGTGGAGAGTTCCCAGTTCGTCTTCTGGCCCGATTTGAACGGCGCCGAGTCCGTATGGCCCTCGATGACGATCCGGTTGTCGCGATCCCGGATATTCTCGCAGACCAGCCGGATGATCTGGCGGGCTCTCTCGGTCGGCTCGTCGCTTCCCAGGCGGAATATCTCGCTCCCCTCGTTGTCGACGATCTGGATCCGGACGCCTTCCTTGGTGGCGTCCACGAAGACCTGGTTCTTCAGGGACTGCAGCTGGGCATCGATGGAGGCCCGCATTTTCCTGGCCAACTCCTCGGTGGAGGTCCTGCTCGCCACTGGCGGCGGAGGCTTGGGCTTGGGGACCTCGATCACGCCGGCCGACTTTTCCAGGATCGACTTGCCGGAACTCTGGGACTTGCTTTCGAACACGTTGAACTCGGTGAAGTACTCGGAGAGCGACGCCCTCTGCTCTGGGGCGGCCATGGCCAACAGCCACAGGAGCAGAAAGAAGGCCATCATGGCCGTCACGAAGTCGGCATAGGCCACCTTCCAGGATCCGCCGTGCGCCCCTTCATGGCTCTTCTTCTTGACCTTCTTGATAATGACTCTTGCTTTTTCTTCCATGGCTATTTCTTCTGCCGAAGCGCGTCTTCGATCTCAATAAAGGAGGGCTTCACGTTCTCCGGGATGACCCGTCTGCCGAATTCGACAGCAACCTTGGGTGCCGAGCCTCCCAGGAAGGAGATCAGGGCGACCTTGATCACGTTCAGGTACTGCATCTTTTCATGGGCCCCGTGCTCCAGATTTCTCCCCAGGGGACCGACGAAGCCGTAGCAGAGCAAAACCCCGAGGAAGGTCCCGAGAAGCGCGGCGCCGATGCTCGCCCCCAGTACCTCCGGGGGTTCCTTCATCTTGCCCATGGTGAGGACCACACCCAGGACCGCCGCCACGATTCCCAGGCCGGGGAGGGAGTCCGCAACAGCGTTGACTGACTTGGACGGCTGGAGGATCTCCTCCAGATAGGTCTCCATCTCCGTATCGATCAAGGCCTCCAGTTCGTGGGCGGCAATCGTCGTGGTCATCACCGTCCTCAGGGTATCGCTGATGAGGTTGATGGTATGCCGGTTCTTCATGATCTTGGGGTATCTGTTGAAAAGCTCGCTCTGTTCCGGGTCGTCCACGGCGGACTCGATGGAAACGAGCCCCTGCTGCCGGATCTTGTAGAAGATCCCGTTCAGGAGCATCAGAGCCTCGATATAGTCCTGCTTGCTGTAGGGGGAATGGGTGAAGACCCCCAGGACGGACGAAATGGTGGCCTTCACAACCTTCATCGGAGAGGAAATCAGGAAACCGCCGACAGCCGCACCGCCGATGATGAGAACTTCCACCGGTTGAAAGAGAACGGACAGGTTGCCGTGCTCGAGGATATAGCCCCCGACAACCGAAACCAAGACGATCAGGCCCCCGACAATGACAAACATTGAGCGTTACCCCCGTTTCTCTCTGATGATTTCTCTTTCCC
>CAYOGU010000291.1:0-4595 GCA_964403345.1 uncultured Syntrophus sp.
AAACGACGATAAAAGCGCTGGTTCGGAATCGCGAAAGCCGGGCCGTGGAAGGGGGCGGGGATTCCGCCCGTCATGCGGCGGGGTCGCGCTTCAGCCGGCCCGGCACGGCGCGGACGACGCAGCCCTGGAAGGACGGGCAGGGGGCCTCATGGACGCAAGATTCACCGCCGACCGGAACCTGGGAAAGCTGGCGAAGTGGCTCAGGATCCTCGGGTACGACACCCTTTACGACCGGGGAAACGCGGACCGCGCGTTTTTCCTGAAGGCCCGCCGGGACGGGCGGATCGCCCTGACCCGCAGGCGGGATCCGGGACGGCCGGCGGGAGCGGGGCGCGCTTTCGTGGTGAGGGCCGACCGTGTCGAGGCGCAGATCCGCGAGGTCCTGGACGGCCTGGGGCTGAGCCCCGACCCGTCCCGCCGGATGACCCGCTGCCTGATCTGCAATGCGGTTTTGACGGAGGTCCCGAAGGAGGAGGTGGAGGGAAGGGTTCCCGCCTACGTCCTGCAGACCTGCGGGAATTTCCGCGGCTGTTCCGTATGCGGGAGGATCTACTGGCCGGGGACGCATCCCGGGCGGGTCGAGGAATACCTCAGGACGCGCATTCCCGCTGGTCGCCCATGATCTTTTCGATGGCGTGGGGAAGGGCGGGCATCAGGACGGCGAGGTTTTCCCGGGCGCCCTTCGGGCTGCCCGGCAGGTTGACGATCAGGGTCCGGCCGCGGATCCCGGCGATGGCCCGCGAGATCATCGCGTGAGGGGTGACGGCCGCGCTGCGGCGGCGCATCTCCTCGCCCATCCCCGGGATCTCCCGCTCGATCACCTCCCGGGTGGCGTCGGGCGTCACGTCCCGGGGACTGACGCCCGTTCCGCCCGTGGTCAGGATCAGGTCCGCCTTTCCCGAATCGCTCCACTCCAGGAGGGCCTGGCGGATCAGGTCCTTCTCGTCGGGGACGATCAGCCGGCCGACGACCTCGAATCCCGCCTTCGCGATCATCCCGGCGATCTCGGGGCCGCTCGCGTCCTCGCGCTCGCCCCGGGAGCCCTTGTCGCTGACCGTGACGATCAGGGTCCGGAAAGCCATCCTACTCCTCTTCCTTCTGCTTCTTGGACTCGGCGATGATCTTCTCGGCGATGAAGGCCGGGACCTCCTCGTAGTGGGAGTGCTCGTAGGTGAAGGTCCCGCGGCCGCTCGTGATGGAGCGCAGGTCCGGGGCATACTTGAGGATCTCGGCCAGGGGGACCTGCCCCTTGATGATCTGGTGGCCGCCGACGGAGTCCATCCCCAGGACCTTGCCCCGGCGGCTGTTCAGGTCGCCGATCACGTCGCCCATGTACTCGTCGGGGATCTCGATGTCGATGTTGACGATGGGCTCCAGCAGGGTCGGCTGGCATTCCAGCACCCCCTTCTTGAAGCCCAGGGAGCCGGCGATCTTGAAGGCCATTTCCGAGGAATCGACGGTGTGGAACGAGCCGTCGACGAGCGAAACCCGCAGATCGACGACCGGGTAGCCCGCCAGGACTCCCTCGGCCATCGCCTCGACGATGCCCTTCTCCACGGCCGGCCGGTACTGCTGGGGGACCACGCCGCCCACGATCTTGTCGAGGAATTCGAAACCGCCGCCCCTGGGGAGCGGCTCGATATCGAGCCAGGTGTCGCCGAACTGGCCGCGGCCGCCGGACTGCTTCTTGTAGCGGCCCTGGACCGTGGTCTTGCCCTTGATCGTCTCCTTGTAGGGGACCTTCGGGGTCTTCAGGTTCACCTCGAGGCCGAACTTGCGCTTCATCTTCTCCACGACGACCTCGATGTGGATCTGGCCGAGGCCGGAGAGGATCATCTCCCGGGTCTGGTCGTCCCGGTGGAAGGTCAGGGTGGGGTCTTCGTCGATCAGGCGGTGGATGGAGGAGACGAGCTTGTCCTCGTCGCCCCGGGTCTTGGCCTCCACGGCAAAGGAGATGATCGCCGGGGGCGGCGCGACCTTGGCGAAGACGATCGGGGATTTTTCCGCGCTGAGCGTGTCCCCCGTGGCCGTCTCCTTCAATTTGGCCACGGCCGCGATGTCGCCCGGGATGAGCTCGTCCACGGGCTTCTGGACCTTCCCCTCCAGGAAGAACAGGGAACCGACCCGCTCGGTGAGCTTGCGCGAGGCGTTGTAGAGGCCCATGTCCGCGGTGAGCTTTCCGGAGTAGACGCGGAACAGGGTCAGGCGCCCGGCATAGGGATCGGCGATGGTCTTGAACACGAAGGCCGAGAAGGGGGCCGACTCCTCGGGCTGGCGGGTTTCCGCGTTCTGGGTCCCCGGGTTGGTCCCGGTCGCGGCCCCGGCGTCGACGGGCGAAGGGAAGAACTGGGTGATCAGGTCGAGCAGGGGGGTGATGCCGAGGTGGTTGATGGCCGACCCGCAGGAGACCGGGATGATCGACCCGGCGACGACGGCCCTGCGAAGCCCCGTCCTGAAATCCTCGGGGCTCAGTTCGCCCGCCTCGAGGTACTTGTTCATCAGCTCGTCGTCCGTCTCGGCGATGTCCTCGGTCAGGATGTCGCGGTACTTCTTCACGTCGGCGGCCATGTCGGCCGGGATCTCGGCCGTCTTCACCTGCCGCTTGTCGGCGTCGAAAAGGACCGCCTTCATGGACACCAGGTCGACCACGCCCTTGAAGCCGCTTTCCTTGCCGATGGGTAGGCAAAAGACGGTGACCTTCTTGCCGCCGAAGCGGGACCGGATGCTTTCCAGGGCCTGGAAGAAGTCGGCCCGTTCCCGGTCCATCCGGCTGACGACGATCATCCGGGGGAGCTTGTATTCCTCGGCGAATTCCCAGACCTTTTCCGTCTGGAATTCCACGCCCCCGACGGCGTCGACCAGGACCAGGGCGGAGTCCACCACCCTCAGGCAGCTTTTCGTGTCATAGGCAAAATTCGAATCCCCCGGCGTGTCGATGATGTTGATCCGGTGCTTGTCCCACTCGATATGGTTGGTGGCGGCGCTGATGGAGATGCGGCGTTTCTGCTCCTCGGGCTCGTAATCCATGGAGGAGGTTCCCTCGTCCACCCGGCCGGGCCGATCCGTCTTGCCCGTGACATAGAGAAAGGATTCGCACAGGGAGGTCTTGCCCGTCCCCCCGTGACCGGTGACTGCCAGGTTTCTTATCGATTTTGATTCGTATTTTGCCATGAAAGCTCCTTTCCCTGATGACCGCGGAGGGCGTTTGTATGTGCTTGAGCTCTTTAGCTTAACCGTCGCTTCAAAGTCAAGACAAATTTGGCCGCCAAAAAAACGACGCTTGACTTTTGGGATGATTATGGTATTTCCATCACTCCCTTTTGAAAATGTGTCGGCCGGTGTGAGGATAGAAGAAAGGAGATTCGATGCCGAAGAATTTCTATACCCTCCTGATTTTACCCAAGAAACACAGTTCGGCAAAGAAAATCAGCCTCTCGGGCACCGTGGTGAAGGGCGTCTCCATCTTCTTCATGTCCCTCATCCTCTTCATGATGTATTTCTCCTATGATTATATCCATATCCGCAGAGACCAGGCGGAATTGAAACGCCTGAAGGCCCAGACGGCCCAGCAGCGTCAGCAGATCGACGCCCTGGTGGCCAAGGTCGAGCAATTCTCCAACAAGATGGAGGACCTGCGGCAGTTCGACAAGAAGATCCGGATCATGGCGAACCTGGAGACGAAAAAGGAGAAGGGGCAGGTCCTGGGGATCGGCGGTCCCGTGAGCGAGGAGAGCCGCCTGAGCTCCAAAATGGCGGCCGACGACCGGGAACTGATCGCCGGCGTCCAGAAGCGGGTGGACCGGCTGATGGACGACGCCGTGGTCCGGGAGCAGAGCTTCGCCTCCCTGCTGGCCCTCCTGAAGGAGAAGAAGTCCCTCCTGGCGGCGACGCCTTCCCTCTGGCCGGTCATGGGGTGGGTGACGTCCGAGTTCGGAAAGCGGGTCAACCCCTTCGGCGGGGAGATCGAATTCCACAAGGGGATCGACATCGCCACGAAGAACGGCCGGGTGATCCAGTCTCCCGCGGACGGCGTGGTGACCGAGGTGTCCTACCAGCAGGACCTGGGCCAGATGATCCAGATCAACCACGGGCACGGGATCTCCACCATGTACGCCCATCTCTCCAGGGCGCTGGTCCGCGAGGGGACGGCGGTCCGGAAGGGCGACCGGATCGGCCTGGTGGGCAGCACGGGCCGCAGCACGGGCTCCCATCTCCACTATGCCGTGATGCTCAACGGGGTTCCGATCAACCCGAGGAAGTACCTGAACTAGCCCGGCACGCCCCGGAGGGGCCGCCAGGGTCCATGAGGAAAATGCGCCGGTCCGGGGACCGGCTTTTTTTTGAAGGTATCCTATGTTCCATGCCATCCTGAAAAAGATTGTGGGAAGCAAGAACGACCGGGAGCTGAAGCGGCTTTCCCTGCTCCTGGACGAGATCAATGCCCTGGAGCCGGCCATGATGGCCGCCAGCGACGAGGAGCTCAAGGCCAAGACCCCCTATTTCCGGGAAAAGCTCCGGGACGGGGCCTCGCTCGACGACATCCTCTGCGAGGCCTTCGCCGTCGCCCGGGAGGCCTCCAGGCGGACGCTCCAGAT
>CAYOGU010000292.1:0-4561 GCA_964403345.1 uncultured Syntrophus sp.
CGCGGGAGGTGGTGAGCAAGCAGATGCGCGTCGCCCATGAGATCGCCCAGCTCCTCGGGGAAACCACGGCGGAGAGCAAAATGATCGTCTCCAACCTGGCCGCGCTGCTGAAAGAGGAGGGGCCCAAATGAAACGGCTGGGTAAAAAGGCCGCTTCATGACCTTTCAAGACTACTCGAGGAACCGTCAAGTGAGACTTGTCGTCGAATACGCCTGGGACAGCCTCAACAAGACCGGCGAGGAGCTCTGCGGCGATTCGGTCATCATCCGTTCGGGGGCCGATTCCTTCGTGGCGGTCCTGTCCGACGGCCTGGGGAGCGGAGTCAAGGCCAGTATCCTCTCGACGCTGACGGCGGAGATCGCCGCCCATCTCTTCGATGCGGGCGGTTCCGTGGAAGAGGTGATGCAGACCTTGGTAGAAACCCTGCCGGAATGCAGCGTCCGCAAGCTGGCCTATGCCACGTTCTCCGTCCTCACGGTCAAGAACGGCCGCGAAGCCGCCCTGTTCGAATTCGATTCCCCTCCCTTGATCCTGGTGCGCGACAGCGCCCTGCTCGACATCCCCCTCACCGTCCGGGAGGTCAAGGGGCGATCGGTCCGCGAGGCCCGTTTCGACCTCCGGGAAGGGGACTGCATGGTGATGATCACCGACGGCTACGAGCATGCCGGGCTGGGAGGAATGTACCGGCTCGGCTGGGGGTGGAAGAACATCGCCCTGGCGGTCCAGCGCTTCCTGAAGACGGGGGTGGATGCCCACCGGATGACCCGGGCCCTCTCCCAGACCTGTCTGAAGCTTTACGACGGCAGGCCGGGGGACGACTCCACGGTGATCAGCATGCGGGTGCGGCCCTCGGTCTCCGTCTGTATCCTCACCGGCCCCCCGGCCGAAAAGGAAAAGGACGCCTTGGCCGTTTCACGCCTGATGGGCGCCGAAGGGGCCAAGATCATCTGCGGGGGCAGCACCTCCCAGATGGTGGCCCGTATCCTGGGCGAGGAATTGCAGGTGGACTGGACTCCCCCCTGGAAACGAACCGAGGACGCCCCCAGAAAGAAGGGCTCCCCGCCCACGGCCTTCCTCAAGGGGATGGATCTGGTGACCGAGGGAATCCTGACCCTGGGCCAGGCCGTCGATCTCATGCGCCAGGCCCGAACCATCGACGATCTGCCCCGGGACGATGATGCGGCGACCCGCCTGGCCCGTTACCTTCTGGCGGCCGACGACATCCTCCTGATCGTCGGTTCCGCAATCAATCCGAATCAGGTGGCCGACATCGTCCGCGGAGAGTCGATGCGGATGGTCTACATCCGGGAGCTGGTCCAGGATCTGAACAACCGCGGCAAACAGGTCTTGGTGGAGAGGATCTGACAGCGGGACTTCTTTCACAACATCCTTCCGGGCTCCTCAGTCGTCGTGGAGGATCAGGCTCGTCTTCGGGTCCTTCATCAGCGTCCACCGCGGCAAGGTGATCCGGACCTTTGTCCCTGTCGCACCCTTCCGCGGATCGGCGTTTGACTCGACAGTGACCCCGCCACCGTGGGCCTTGACCGCTCCATAGACGGAGGGCAACCCCAGCCCTGCCCCTTCCCCGACAGGTTTGGTCGTAAAGAAGGGGGTGAAGAGCATCTCCATGCCCTCCGACGAGATCCCGACTCCCGTATCCTCGACAGCGATCTCGATCCGCTCGCCGTCCCCCGAAAGAAGGATCGCCAGATCCCCCCCGGCGGGCATCGACTCGAGGGCATTCTTCACCACTTCGACGACAGCCCTCTGGATCGCATCACGGTCCACCCGGACCTTGCCGTCGGCCAGATCGGAGCGAAGCCGGACCCTGATGGAACCGGGAACGGAAAGGGAACGGAGGGCCTCCTTAACGCACTCCTGGATATCGGCCTCTGAGATTCTCAACCCCTGAACATCCATAACCTGCCCCCGACCTTGAGGTAAGCATGAAACCGATCTAAAAGCAATGGTTTCCCGATATTCTGCAAAGATATCGTCCGGAGTCGGGATGCGTTTCTGGCCGATGGCGGAAGGGGTAAAAATTTTTTCATTTTTTTCTTGACATTGGCGATTACTGTGAATATAATCACAGTAACCTTGGAAAGATTCAAACATGGCGTTACAGAACGGACGGACCTTATGGGCATTGAACTTGCGGAAAAGAGAATCTCCCTTCAGACGGTTGAGCGGATGAGCCTTTACCGGAAGGTTCTCGAGGAACTGCACCGCAACGGGATCGCGAACGTATACTCCCATCAGTTGGCCGAGATGGTCCACGTAAGTTCCGCGCAGCTCAGAAGGGACCTTGCCTCCTTCGGTTCCTTCGGCAACATCTCCAAGGGCTATCCCGTCTACCAGATGATCCTCACCATCAGCCGGCTCTTCGGAACCGACACCCTTCAGAACGTGGCCCTGATCGGGGCGGGGAACCTTGGTCGCGCCCTTTTGTTCTACCGGGGATTCGAGGAGCGCGGTTTCCACATCGCGGTCATCCTAGATATCGATGCCGAGAAGGTGGGGAAAGTCTTTGCAGGCCGAAGATGCCACCACATCCAGGATCTTGAGACGGTCCTCCCCGACTACGGCGTCAGCATGGCAATCCTCGCCTGCGGCCCACAGAACCTGCAGGGGCTCGTCGACCGGCTCGGAAAGGCGGGGATCCGCTCGGTCCTTAATTTCGTGCCCAAGCAGGTCCACGCTTCACCGAGCATGTATGTGGAAAACGTGGATATCTCCGCAAAGATGGAGAAACTCTCCTTCTTGACGCGTTTCGGAGGCAATCAGGAGGAGTAGGGAAAGGTATTTTTTTTGAACTATATTGTGATAAATTTCACTGTGTAAAACTACACAAATAGAATGATGCACAAGGCATCACAAAACAACAGAAAGGAGACAATGGCATGGAAAACCGGAGCATTCTCTTGATCGACGACGACAGGGATTTCGTCCTCTCCGCCAAGACTTTCCTCGAAGGCCGGGGGTATCAGGTGGAAACGGCCCTCAACGGGACCGAAGGATGGGAAAAGATTCAGGCAGGCAAGCCGGATCTGATCGTCCTGGATATCATGATGGATTACGATGCCGAGGGGTTCAACCTGGCCTACAAGCTTCGCCAGGACGACTCCCTGCGGAAGACCCCGATCATCATCGTATCGGGTTTCTCGAAACACCTCAGCGATAAGATGAAGGACTTCGAATTCGTTCTGGGGCAGGACTGGCCGGCCGACGCCTATTTCGAAAAGCCGATCGACCTGAAGGAACTGGCCAAGGGCATCGAAAAATTCATCCCGAAGACCGGCGTGGATTCGCGGGCCGCATAGATAGAAGCGGCGGAAAGGGGATACAGAGGAGATTCGCTATGCGTACGGTTGAAGAAATCATCACGGACTACAATCCGCTGACCCTGGACAGCCTGATCCCGGTTCTGCAGGATGTCCAGAAGGAAAGCGGTTATCTCTCCGCCAATTCGATGGAAGAGATTTCGGCCCATATCGGCGTGCCGGTGAGTCGGGTCTACGGTGTGGCCACCTTTTACAAGCAGTTCCGTTTCGCCCCCCTGTCGGAGCATGTCATCCAGGTCTGCCGGGGCACGGCCTGCCACGTCAAGGGAAGCCTGGCTATCGCCGAGCACCTGCAGCGTCGTCTCAAGCTGAACGGGGATGGAAATTCCCCGGACGGAAGATTTTCAGTCATCACGGTCGCCTGTCTCGGGGCCTGTTCCATCGCCCCGGTCATCAAGCTGGACGGCGAATTCTACGGACACCTGACCCCTCAGAAACTGGATGAGCTGATCGATCAAATCGGGGGTATGAAATGAAGCCAAACCAACTCACATCACCTTGTTGCAGCCAATGCTGGCATACGGCGGCCAATCCTTGCCGCAAACTGATCGACTGCGTCGCCTCGGGTCCCCTCTGCCACACCGACGAAAAGTGTCGGACCGAACGGGCCAAGCGGTTTTCCGTGGCCCGTCGCGGAGGCGAGGGGCACCTCCTGTTCGTCGGGACCGGGACCTGCGGCCTGGCCAACGGCGCCTCCCGGGTCATGCGCCATATCCGAACCTTCTTCGAAACCACCCGCATCCCCGCCACCGTCATCGAGGTGGGCTGCGTGGGATACTGCCAGAGGGAGGTCTTCGTCGATCTCTTGACCGAATCGGCCCCTCGCCTCTCCTACTGCGACGTCACCCCGGACAATATCACGGAGCTCCTCGAGGAGGTCTACGTCCGGGGCAACCTGAAAAACCGGTTCCTCCTGGGTCGGTGGGACGACGGCGACGGATCGCTCAGCGACGTCCCCCTTCTGAAGGACACACCGTTCTTCAAGCGCCAGTGCAAGGTGGTCCTTGAGAATTGCGGCCGCATCGATCCGTCCTCGCTGGACGCTGCCCTGGCCGCTGGCGCCTTCAAGGCGGCCGCGCGTGCCCTCCAGACCATGACGCCGGCCGAGGTCTGCGATTCGGTCCTGGATTCGGGGTTGCGCGGCCGAGGCGGCGCGGGCTTCCCCACCGGCCAGAAATGGCGGGTGGCCCACGACACCGTCAGCGCCCAGAAGTACGTGA
>CAYOGU010000293.1:0-4527 GCA_964403345.1 uncultured Syntrophus sp.
TGGAGGCCATCTCCTCCAGCGACGAGGAGGTCTCCTCCAGCGACGAGGCCTGCTCGGCGGCTCCTTCCGCCAACGAATGGCTGGCCGATGAGATCTCGGAGGACGCCGAGGCCACCTGTCCCGCACTCTCGCTTAGACCGGTGACGACGCGATGGATGGGCTCGGTCAGCTTCCGGGCGGCGATCAGGATGATCGCCGCGGTGAGGACCAGGAAGATGAGCCCTGAAAGGGCGATGAAGAGGGTGATCGCATTGGTGGTGGCCGCGAGTTCGCTGTGGTTCTGGACGACGCCGATGCTCCACCCGGTCATCTCGACGGGGGCGAACCCCGCATGCCGCATTTCACCCTGGAAGAAATAGTCAAGGTTCCCTGTCTTCTGGGCGACCATCAGGTTGCCCACCGCCTTGAGCTCCTCCTTGGCCAGGAGGTTCAGACTGAGGAGGAAGTCCTTGTTTGGATGGACGATAATCGTGCCCGCCTTGTCCACCATGTAGGCGTAGCCGGTCTTGCCGATCTTGACGCTGTTGATCTGTTCGGTCAGGAAACCGATCTTGATCAGGTTGAGTATGGCGCCGTGGTACTGCCCCTGGGCATCAACGATCGGGGCGCAGACCTGAAAGATGATGTTCCCCGTCCGCTTCGATCTGACAGGGCTTCCAATGCCGATCTTTCCGGTAGTCTTGGCGATCTTCACGGCCTCCCGATCGGAGGCGTTGATCCCCTTGTTGATGCCGCCCTCACCGTCGGCAAAAACCACCCCATCGGGACCCAGGATGGTAAACCCTTCGTAGTTCTCGCCGATTCTCTTCTGGACCTGCGACAGGTAGGCGCTGGCCGCCTCGATCTCAGGGCCGGCGGAGGCAACCCCTCCCTGCCCGACCTTTTTGGCCGCATCGACGACGCTTTTTTCAATCGCCATGCTCGACGCCAAGCCCATCTCTTCCTTCAGAAAGATCTGAACCGTTCCGGTGAGGCTCTTGGCAATCTGAACGGTCTGCCCTCCATAGATATCCTTGATGGCCGTAGACGACTTCCAGGCCGCAAAAAGGCCGATCACGACGATCGGAACCAGGACCAGGACCATCCCCCCGACGATCATCTTGGAACGCAACGTTTGATTCTTCATATCCTCCTCCTTTTTTCGACTGCGGCACTTCCCGCAACGGTCCACCGCCAATACATGCCCACTCGGGGGACCGCACGTACAGGAGCCGGCTGCAGGCCCCCGAACAACCAGGACAAACAGTTTATCTCGATTCGACCGACCGCAACCCGGAGAGATCCAACATCGGGCGAAAGGAAGCCTCATTGAAGGGGCTGGGGAACAATCCCCGCAACGAAGGAATCGGTCTATAGGAAATAGTGCAACGGGAATGCCAAGAGGATGGGCCGGGTGTCTTGGATAGGACAACTATCCGATTTTTAGGATATTACAAGCAAAAGGCCCTTTTCAGGTTCAGCAGGCCCCTAAGAAAACAGCGGGATTCCGGCCGCCGTTCATCCGTTTCGGCAGGACAACGTCCGTCCGGACCGGATTTCAGTCCGCCAGGACAAGACCCTCCGGGTGCCCCTGTCCCGGGAAATCACTCCCCCATTCCGAAAGAAGAAGCGACGCCGGAGCACCTTTCCTGTAACATCACCCCTCCCTGCCGCCCTTTGCGCATCGAGAGGATTATGCTACGATACGGATGTCGGCAGGAGTCAGGGAGCTAAAGTTTTCTCCGGACCCTTCCGAAGTACCCGTTGGATCCTTCGGCCTGCATTGCGGGACCCCCGGGTCGGATCCGACGGATCGTTCGAAAGGAGAGGAACGATATGAACACCGCATGGTTGCAAAGAATCCTGACGTTCAGCCTGGTCGGCTTCCTGGTCCTCCTGCCTGCCGCAGGTTTCGCGCTCACCCCCGAGCAGGTGATCGCCCTCAAGAAAGCCGGAGTCAGCGATGCGACGATCCAGCTCATGATCCAGCAGGAGGACAACGCCCGAAAGACCCCCGAGGACACCATCGGCCGCCGCGAGATCAAGGACAGCCAGGGAAACACCGTCATCATCTACTCCACGGGCAATCCCCCCGGGAACGACAAGCGGGACGAGGAAAAGAAAAAGCTGGAGAACGCCTGGAAGATGCTGCAGAACATGAACATCAAGGCCGACGTTCGTTCGACGGCGAAGCCGCAGGCCGCTCCGAAGGCTGAAACAACGTCGTCCGCCACGAAGTGATCCTGCCGGCGGGAAGGACCGAATTTCAGCCTTCCCGCTTCTGCCCTGTCATCCGGAACGCCAGGACCGCACCGGCCGTGAGGCCCGCGATGAGCAGGTAGAGGGTCAGCAGATTCGAACCCGCCAGGACAAAGGTCGCCATCAAGGGACCGACGCCCATCCCGGCAAACCTCGCCGAATTGAGAAGACCGATCCCCGTTCCTCCCAACCCCGAACTGAAATTGGCCATGACCATCGGAATGACGGCGGCCGCCACCCCGGTCTGAAGCATCCGGATCGCCGTAAAGCTGATCGCCCCCTGGGAGACGTAGAGCAGGGCCTGGAAGAAGGCGGCCGCCAGGCAGGCCGCGGCGATCACGCCGGTCAGTTTCTTCCGGGGCGCCAGGCGGCTGATCGTGTAGCTGCCGAGGATGGCCGTTGCCGTGTAGGCCATCATGATCAGCCCCGCCGATTTGAGGGCGTCCTGGCCCTTCAGGCCGAATCCCCCGAGGATGTGGGGGAGGATGCTCGGCAGGAAAGTCAGGTGGATCGTCGCGATGAAGCTCAGTGCCCACCCCCACAGGACGCCCCGGGAGAGGGGGACCTTCCGGCCGAGGTCCGTTTCCTTCCTCTGGATCTCGGCCACGTAGATCTGGCACAGCAGCAGGAAGATCCCGATCATCGCAAAGGAGGCGAGGAAGGGGGCACGATAACCCAGATGGGCGGCCAGGTAGGCTCCGATGGGCGGGCCAAGCAGGCTCCCGGCAGTCATGGAATTCTGGTAGAGGCTCAGATTGCCGGCCAGCCGATCCCGGGACGAGAGCTGCGAGATCATGAACAGCCCGATCGTCGAGGCGCCGCCGAGAGCCCCCTGGATCAGGCGCAGCGCCAAGAGCAACGGAAGGTTGCCCACAAAGCCCATCACGAGAAAGATGATGGCGTTGAACAGGAAGGTGCTCTGGAACAGGCGTTTCGGGGGAAGCTTCGATGTCAAGCTCCCCCAGATGGGGGCGGCGGCAGCCGAAACAAAGGAGTTGAGCCCCATGATCATGCCGATCCAGACCATCGTTTCCTGGGCGCTGTAGGGGCTCACGCCGATGATGTAGAAGGGCATGAAGGACATGACGACGTTGAAGGAAAACGCCAGACCGAACTGGGACAGCGCAATGAAGAAGATGCCTTTGGAAATGTCGCCGGCAGGCAGGATGCTTTTCAAACAATCACCCCTTGATCGCGATAGGCAGGAACCGTCCCTTCCGGGGCGGCCCGATTCAACCAACCTCAGTACGGATACCCCTGAGATCAGACAGCCCGCCCGGGGACGGGGATCCTGGCTTCGCAAGGAACGCCGGTCTGGCAGAGACCGCAGGCTGAGGCTTCCATGCCGAACCGCTCACGCACCGATTTCGTCGCCACCTCATCGAGGTAGCGCTTGCATTTCTCCTTGTCGTGTCCCCCCTCCCGGCTGATGGCCCCGGCCGGGCAGCGCTTGATGCATTTGCCGCAGTTCCCGTCGATAAAGAAGAGGCAATAGGCATGGGGGTCGTCGTAGGGCCGTTCGGATGGAGGAACCAAGATCCGGGCCACCACGGAGCCGCAGCGCATCGCCTTTCCCTTCGGGGTGATGAGGCCGTCGCAGAGGCCGAAGGTCCCCAGTCCCGCGGCATAGGCCGCATGCCGCTCCGACCAGGAGGAGGCGAAACCGCAGCGGTCGGATTTCTCCCATTTCCACAGAGGGGAGAGCATGGGCGCCACCGCCTCGCAGCCGGCCTTCCCGAGGAATCCGACCAGATGGCCCCGCAGGGCCATGTTGAAGTCCTCCCCGAACTTGCGCGATCTCGCCCACCGCTCCGCCGGCAGGGCCGTCTCGCGACGGTGGTCGCGCCGGGTCCGCTCCGTCTGCGGGAGGATCCAGCTGATCACCGTCAACTCCTCGGCCGCGGCCTTCGACCCGGGAAAGGCCAGGGCGAAGATCTCCTCCGGGGTCCAGAGAAAGGCGCCGATCTCCTCCTTGAACTTCGCGAAAAGGGGATCGCCGCCGCGGGCGAAGCCGACGAGCGGTTCGTCCCAGGCGGGCTCCGGAGGGTCGAGATGGAGGCTGTTCTCCCCGGAGGCCGTGAAGCGGATGATCTCATTCCGTATCCATGAGGCCGCGTCGCCGGCCCTGTTGGTCCCGTCCATCGTCATTTTCCCGTCCCTTTCCTCACTCGATGTCCCTCTTCATCCGTTCGAAATCCTCCCGCGTGATCTCCCCTTTGGCATAGCGCCGCTTCAGGATCTCCAGCGGCGTCTCCCTGCGTTCGTCATCACGGCGGCTCCAGCATCCCC
>CAYOGU010000294.1:0-4476 GCA_964403345.1 uncultured Syntrophus sp.
CGCGCCCGGCCGGACCCGGTCGCGGCCGTCGCGGTCTACCTCGCGGGCGTGCACGCGGAGGCCGCGGCCCGCGGGTACCGGTTCGACGCCGGGAAGATCGCGGCGCCCCGAACGACGGAGACGATGGTCGAGACCCGGGGGCAGTTGCGCTACGAGTGGAGCCGACTGAAGGCCAAGCTCGCGGCGCGCGACCCGGAGCGGTTCGAACGCCTGGCGCGGGTCCGCTCTCCCGAACCGCACCCCCTGTTCAGAATCGTCCCCGGCCCGGTGCGGGACTGGGAGCGCCGGGGCTGATCCGCCGTCGGGTCCGTCCCGTTCTGCGGTTTCCCTCCCCTCCCCCACCCGGCGGACTCGTTACTGCGCCTTTCCCGATCCGCCCCCTTTTCGCCAGCGCCCTTCAAAAGACCGTTGACAGCAGCCGTCAGAGCGGTTAAGGACCCCATGACAGTCAAAGGCTGAACCACGGATCGGAGAAGAGGCATTGGACAAAGCGGAATTGATTTACGGAGACAAGACGATCGGCCTTCCGGTCGTGACCGGAACGGAAGGGGAAAAGGCCGTCGACATTTCCCGGTTGCGGCGGGAAAGCGGCCTGATCACGCTGGACGTCGGGTATCAGAATACGGGGTCCTGCATGTCCGCGATCACCTTCATCGACGGGGATCGCGGCATCCTGCGCTATCGCGGCATCCCGATCGAGGAGTTGGCGGAACGGGCCAGTTTTTCGGAGGTGGCCTACCTGCTGATCTACGGGGATCTTCCCAATCGGGCCGAACAGGAGCTGTTCTCGCAACGCCTGACGCAGAATTCCATGATTCACGAGGAGATGCTGCGTTTCTTCGACGGGTTCCCCCCCACGGCGCATCCGATGGCCATCCTGGCGACGATGGTCAACGCCATGTCCGTGTATTATACGGACTACTACTTGGAGGATTTCCAGGCGCAGACCTTCGATCTCATGGCCGCCTCCCTGATTTCCCGGATCCGCACGATCGCCGCGTATTCCTACAAGCACAGCATCGGCCAGCCGCACGTGTACCCCCGGCCCGACCTGAAATACGCGGCCAATTTCCTTTACATGATGTTCGACTCCCCGGTGAACCCCTACGTGCCGAATCCGGAGATCGAGAAGGTGCTGTCCACGCTTCTGATCCTGCATGCGGACCACGAACAGAATTGCAGCACGTCGACCGTGCGGCTGGTCGGCAGCAGCATGGCCAATCTGTATGCATCGATCTGCGCGGGCATTTGCGCGCTCTGGGGGCCTCTCCACGGCGGGGCGAATCAGAGGGTCATCGAAATGCTCGAAGGCATCAACAAGAACAGGATCTCCATCGAGGAATGTCTCGCGTCGGCCAAGGACAAGAACAGCCGGGTCCGCCTGTTCGGTTTCGGTCACCGGGTGTACAAGAATCACGATCCCCGCGCCAGGATCCTGAAAAGATGCGCCGAAACGATCTTCAAGAACAACGACCATCGCGACCCCCTGGTGAACATCGCCATCGAGCTCGAAGAGGCCGCCCTGAAGGATGAGTTCTTCATCGAACGGAAGCTTTACCCCAACATCGATTTCTACAGCGGCATTCTGTACCGGGTGATCGGCATTCCGACGAACATGTTCACCGTCATGTTCGCGATCGGCCGCCTGCCGGGCATGATCGCCCAGTGGAAGGAGATGCACGACGCCACGCCGTTGAAGATCGGCCGCCCCCGCCAGATTTACACGGGCAGCACACAGAGGCACTACGTGCCCATGGAGGAGCGCCCGTAGGCCGATGGACGGGGCGCCACGGCGCGAGGCCGGAATTCGCCGAAGTGCGGCGAACTCATCGGCCCCGGTGGGCGTTTCTGTGTCGGCATTCGGCCGTCGTGTCGCCCTCAGGACGGGTCGAGGCGCCGATCCCGCGGGCGCAAAGTCCGCCCGATCCCAAGGGAGGCTCCGTCCGCCGCCGCGGGCGGTGGACGGCCGTTCGCCCTCCGGGACCGCTACGGCTCGTCCGTGACGCGGAACAGGACGGTCAGGCGCAGATTCCGGATGCCGAAGCGCTCGAGGGGGATCACGACGGCGTGGTCCTGCCGGAGACCTGCCGGAAAGGAGATCGAAACCGGCGCCTCTCCGGTAATGGCGCCCTCCCCGGCGCATCGGGAACATTCGTAGAAGCCGACCCCGCCGCGGCCCAGGCACAGGGGGCAGCGGGCCCGGGCCGGAACCATCACCCGAGCGGCGCCGCCGCGTTCGGCCTGTTCCTTCGTGAGGACGATCTCGACCGTCAGGTGTTGAATCCGCCCGGATTTCGGCCAGTCGAGGTCCGAGAAATTGTCCCAGCCAGTCGAAGATTTCGTCAAAAGAAGGCGAAAAGGTTTCGAAGGACCTCAACGGGAAGATTGCACCCATGTCGACCGGGCGTTCCTTGGGAATCAGGGGCTCCGGTTCCGGACGCGGGGCGAACGCCTCTTTCCGGGTGCGGGACAGGGACGCCTCGTACCGGCTTCTCTTGGCCTCGTTGCTGAGGATGGAGTAGGCCTCCTGGATCTGCAGGAAGGGACCGCTGCCGCCGGAAAAGCGGTCGGGGTGGAACTCCTTGGCCAGGCGGCGATAGGCGGACCGGATGGCGTCGGGAGAAGCGTTCGAGGGGATGCCGAGGATTGCGAAATAACTTTTTGCCATTGTTCCTTCCTCCGGTTCTCTTGGAATAAAAGAATAATAACAAAACGTTATACCTGCAAGATAATCACGCATCCCCCGATGTCAAGGGGTGGACTGTCGGAGGGGGGTCACAGGGCCCGAATCCGTGACGTTCGGCGGTATGTACGGGATTGGCGCAGGCGGCAGGATCATTTGCCTGCCGAGGTTTCCATTCCTCTGGAGTTCGACGCAGGAGAGGCCTTCCTGTTTGACTGGAGTCATGAGTTGGTGGAGATGGCCGGGATGCCGGTTACGGTGAAGGTGGCGCAGATTCGGTTGTGCCACAGCCCGTGGCGCTACGCAACGGAGCTCCCTTCCGGCACTGGGGTCTGCCGGAGGGCATCGCGCGCGTCGCCGAGCGTCTTCAGAGCCGCTATCCGGATTGGGACCGACAGTATGTGGGCATCCTGCAGGCCGTTCCGCTTTATGGCCTGGAAGCGGTGGAAGCGGCCTGCGGCAAAGCGCTGACCATGGGGGCTTTCAGCAAGGAGGCGGTGCTCATCCTGCTCAACCGCGACCAAGAGGATGCGGATGCTGAGCCGATCGAGCCTCCGGGACACCTTATCCTCAAACAGCCGCCGATTGCCGACTGTCACCGTTACGACCGCCTGCGACAGGAGGTGGCCTATGCTGCGCAATGAGGTGATGAACCTGATGGAGACGCTCAAGCTCAGGGGCATGCAGGAGGTCTACGATGAGGTCCTCGCAAACGGCCGCAAGCAGCGCGCCATCCCGGAGAAGGTTGTCTTGGAGCTGCTCAAGGCAGAATCCGCCGAGCGCAGGCTTCGCAGCATCCGCTACCGGCTGGGGCAGGCGCGTTTCCCCTTAGCCAAGGACCTGGACAGCTTCCGGTTCGCGGAGGCATCTGTCGATGAAACGCAGATCCGCTCCCTATACGAAGGAGGCTTTCTCCAAGACCACAGCAACCTCATCTTCGTAGGCGGCACAGGCACCGGCAAGACCCACCTGGCCATCGCCATCGCGACCAATCTCGTACGCCAGGGATCACGAGCACGCTTTTACAATCTGGTGGATCTGGCCAACGATCTGGAACAGGAGAATCTCGCAGGTCGCGGCGGAAGGCTGGCCGCCAGCTTATCGCGCTTTAACCGGGTGGTGCTCGATGAACTGGGGTATCTGCCGTTCTCCAAGAACGCCAGCCAACGGCTCTTTCACCTGATCTCCAAACTCTACGAGCAGACCTCGGTGATCATCGCCACCAATCTCGCCTTCGGGGAATGGCCCCAGGTCTTCGGCGACAAGAAGATGACCACCGCCATGCTCGATCGTATCACCCATCACTGCGAGATCATTGAAACTGGAAACGACTCCTGGAGAGTGAAAAACAGGGCCGCCTGAAACGATTGCCCAGGTGGTTGAACAGAAAACTTCTATACGGGAGGTGGGTCAATTTGGGATGCCTATGGTAGGTCAATTTTAAATGCCTATTGACAGGAAATGACTATTGGCGGTGGTTTTTTAGGCAATTGGCTCTCTTTTTTTGGACGGCTTGCCTGACGGGCAGGCATTTTGAGGCGCTTTTCGGGCAAACCTCTCCGGCACGCTTTTTTTGATGCGTTACGCTACAATGTAATCGTCCCGGGAGTATTGAGGATCCCCGTAGAAGTGATCGTCGTAACCGGGGATCTGCAAGACGTTATCCGCGATGGATGAGGCAGCCGGCCGGCCTGCAACCATCGATATAATCAGAAACGCCGTAACATACCTTGCATATTTGGTTCATCCGGCAAATGCCGGGACAGACTCATGGATGAAGTAAAGTCGTAGTT
>CAYOGU010000295.1:0-4247 GCA_964403345.1 uncultured Syntrophus sp.
CGCCCAGATCGCCGCCTGCGCCTGCTCGGGCTGCATGGTCCAGCTCCAGGGGGGCCTGGACAAGCAGCTCCCCGGTGTCCGGATGAAACACGTGGCGGACATCCTGGCGGAGACCATCAAGGACTGAGGTATACCGCCACCTCGCCGTATGAGTCGGGGATCAAAAGGCTTATGTGGTTATTGCTTCTGGCGGGCTCTGTGGGCCTCGTCTGGCCCGGACACGCAGGCTCCAAAACCATTCCGCCGATCCAAAACAACATGACTCTCAAGAAGAAGCTCCTTGTGCTTCACTCATACTACAAGGGATTCGAACGGGAAGGATCTGATTGATCAGGGCATCGGCGACGCCCTGGCTGGCCATGGAAACGACGTTTCGGCCTTCACCGAACACATAGACCTGAAGCGTTTCCCCGAAGACCTGCACATCGAGGTTCTGCGCCGGGTTTTCCGAATCAAGTATTCGAAGATGCGCTTCGAGGCGATCCTCGGCACTGACGACCATGCCTTCCAGTTCCTCTTGCAGTTCCGCGATGAGCTATTCCCGGGGCGCCAGTGATCTTCTCCGGCGTGAACGGCTTTGATCCGGCCATGCTCAGGGGCAATACAGGCTTTACAGGCGTGGTCGAAAAGATCGGCATTCGTGGTACCTTGGAGATGGCCCTGCGCCTCCACCCTGATACGGACACCGTTGCGGTCATCGTCGATACGACCGCCACCGGCATCGGCACCCTGAAAGAGCTCCGGGCCTCGGCCCCCGCCTTTTCGCCCCGGATTCGTTTCGACATCTACAACGACGTCAGGATATCCGACCTGATCGAAACAACTGGAACGTTTTAGAAGGGCACCCCGGTTCTGCTGCTGAACTTCAACCGCGACAGTGCGGGAAACAATTTTTCCTACTGGGAGGCTATCGAACTGCTGCACGGCGCCTGCCGGGTCCCCATTTACAGCGTCTGGGACTTCTTCACGGGCAGGGACATCCTAGGCGGAATCATCACCAGCGGCGTCGATCAGGGCAGGGTCGCCGGCCATCAGGCCCTCCGGATCATCATGGGCGAAAAGAGTACCGACATACCCATAGAAACGGAACTTCCTCGGCAGATCGTTTTCGACTACAAACAAGTGAAGCTCCCCGCGGCAAGCTGCGGGGAGCTTCACTTGCCGAGGTAATAATATGTTCAGAATATCAAAAGATGCCTTTGATTGCAAAACTGCATCCTTTGTGTGGCTGTGCTGTTGTCATTTGCGACTGCCTATCAGCGACCTTTTGGACAATGATCTATGCAACCATTTGTAATACAAATAGATATTCTCTTGATTATTGGCCTCGCACAGTTTGGCACCAATATTGATATGGAGGTGTCAGAGGGGGAAACATGAAGGTTGCCGTGACAGTCTGGCAAAATACAGTTTCAACGGTCTGTGATTTCTCCAGCCGTCTGCTGGTCTTCAATGTGACGGAAGGCGAGGTGAAGAACAGGTCGTTCGTACCCTTTGAGACCAGGTTCCTTCCAGAAAGGGTGAACCAACTCGTGGCGCTCGGGGTCGAAGTCTTGTTGTGCGGTGCCGTTTCCCGACCCCTGGAAAGGATGATTCACGCCTCCGGGGTAAAGGTTATTCCATGTCTTCGCGGCTCCATCGAAGAGATTATCAGGGCCTATTTGGACGGTAGCCTCTGTGATAACCGCTTTACGCTCCCCGGCTTTGCCTCCAGTGAGGGTTGTGCGCCTGGAGGGAGGAGACGCCGTCGCGGCCGGTTATGATGGAGCTGACCGACGACAGGGTACGGTCGGGCAGGGTCGGGATGAAAAAGTTATCCGTTGATATAAAAGAGCTGAATGAAAGGGATGATAAAGATGAAGGTTGCGGTTACAGCCATGGCTGGGGATCTCGATAGTGCGGTCGATCGCGTTTTTGGCCGGGCACAGTGCTTCTTGATTAGCGATTCCGAAGGGGAAAAAATCGAGGTCATTGAAAACGTCCAGAACATGAACGCGGCCCAGGGGGCTGGCATTCAGGCAGCCCGCCAGGTCGCCGATCAAAAGGTCGACGTCCTGCTGACCGGCAACGTGGGACCGAATGCCTTCCGAGCCCTGGAAGCGGCCGGCATAAAGGTTTACCAGTTCGAAAGCGACATCGCGACCGGCCGCGATGCGCTCAGGGCATGGAAGGAAGGTCGCCTACAGGAAGTGAAGTCCCCGACGGCCAAGGGCCATGGGTTTTGAATGGGAGGCGGCGTTCCGAAAACTGTTTTAAATCTGCGGTTGTAGAATGCTCTGAATGGGTGACAAGGTGGGGAGGTGATCGCATGCCCAGAGGAGACGGAACGGGCCCCCGCGGAATGGGGGCGGGGACGGGACGCGGTCTGGGAGCCTGCCCGGCGAGAGGAGGGGGGGCATCGACGGATCGCGGCGATGGATCTCTTCGAAGGGGTTCCCGGTCTGGTTCGGAAGACCAGACGTCGGCCCCCATCAGGAGAGGCGCGGCAGTATGGGATGTGCTGTTTTCGTGGTTTGAACGCATTTCCAGGAAATGACGAGGCTGGCCGTGAACGGTACCGGCCTCAGGAACAGATCGTAAAGGAGGTCAAAATCATGCCAGGTGGAGATAGAACGGGCCCCGTAGGTCGGGGACCCATGACAGGACGCGGCGCAGGGTTCTGCGCCGGCTACGGGGTTCCGGGATATGTAAATCCCGGTTATGGAGCGGGCGGCGCTTTCTTCGGGGGGCGCGGCGGTCGGGGCCGGCGCAACCGCTTTTTTGCGAGCGGCGTGCCGGGATGGCGGTATTTTCGGGAACCGATGCCAGGTGCGCCCCCTTCCGCTCAGCCTGAGACACCTCAGGATGAATGGAACGCCCTGAAGGAGCAGGCACGATATCTTGAACAGGGCCTAAAGGAACTTCAGGCGCGCATGGAGCATTTGGCTTCGAGCAACAGGACCGAATAGCCTTCGGAGCGTCGGCAAAAGGCGGATCTTCAACCCTCCATTTTCTCCCCTTTGGCTGGCGCTCCTGTTTGTGAGCGAGGAACAGGGATTGAAAATCGCCGTTGCCAGCGGGAAGGGCGGAACGGGGAAGACGACGATTGCCGTCAATCTAGCCCTGGCTGGAGCCGCTTTGGGCCGACCGGTCGCCCTTTTGGATTGTGATGTGGAGGAACCCAACGATCACCTCTTTCTCAAGCCGGAGATCTCCGGATTCAGCCCAGTGACGATCCCCCAGCCGAAGGTATCTGAAGATCGGTGCAATGGTTGCCGAGTCTGCGCCGATGTCTGCCAGTACCATGCCCTGACCGTGATAGGGGGACAGGTCCTGGTCTTTCGTGAACTCTGCCATGGATGCGGGGCCTGTTTTCTGCTATGTCCTAAGAAGGCGATCGTCGAGGAGGGACATCTCGTCGGGTCGGTTGAGGAGGGTGGCAGCCGAGGCATCCGTTTGGTTCAGGGGCGGTTGAATGTGGGCGAGGTGATGACTCCTGCGGTCATCCGACGGGTCCGCGGGCTATCCAAAAACGGGGAGGTATGCATCATCGACGCCCCGCCGGGGACATCCTGCCCCGTCGTGGAGTCGGTCAGGGGGACGGATTTTGTCCTGCTGGTTACGGAACCGACACCCTTCGGCCTGAATGACCTTAAACTGGCGGTCGAGATGGTCAGGGCGCTCGCAACGCCCTTTGCTGTGGTGCTCAACCGATGCGATGCGGGGGACGACAAGGTCCGCTCCTACTGCGAAGGCGAAGGGATCGAAATCCCGCTGTCCATTCCCGATGATCGGCGGATCGCTGAGGCCTACGCCAGGGGGGACATCGTGACGGAGAGACTGCCCGAATACCGGGAACGGTTCGAACGCTGCTACCGGCGCATCGAGGACCTTCTCGGTAAGGGGCAAGGCGGGGAGGATCCAGGGAGAAGGGGGCGAACCCCATGAAAGAGGTCGTGGTGATCAGCGGCAAAGGCGGTACGGGGAAGACCAGTCTCGTCGCGGCCTTTGCCGCATTGGCCGAGCGGAAGATCCTGGTCGACTGCGATGTCGATGCGGCGGACCTCCATCTGGTCCTCAATCCACGGATCGGGAGCCGGGAGGACTTCTCCGGCGGGAAGAAGGCCTCCATCATGGAGGAACGGTGTACAGGTTGCGGGAGATGCCATGAGGTGTGCCGCTTCGACGCCGTTTCGTTCCTTTCCGAGCCCGATGGCCGGCGGTTCGTTGTGGATCCGATCGCCTGCGAGGGCTGCGGCCTCTGTGCG
>CAYOGU010000295.1:4257-4466 GCA_964403345.1 uncultured Syntrophus sp.
CCTGTCGTCGACGCCCTACGGGCCCATGGTCCATGCGAGACTCGGCATCGCCCAATCCAACAGCGGAAAACTGGTCAGCCTGCTGCGCCGCGAGGCGCGGGGACTGGCGGAAAAGGAAGGGTTTAACCTGTTGATCGCCGACGGCTCTCCAGGCATCGGATGTCCCGTCATTGCCTCCATCACCGGGGCCGATCTCGTGGTCGCGGTGA
>CAYOGU010000296.1:0-4445 GCA_964403345.1 uncultured Syntrophus sp.
GAGGAAGTTCGTGCGGATCGCCAACCCCCTGACGGAAGAGCAGTCGGTCATGCGGACCACCATGGCTTACAGTCTTCTGCTCAACGCCAAGAGGAACCGCGATGTGGGGTGTCTGGACCTGAAGATCTTCGAGATGGGCAGGACCTTCATCCGACGTGGGGATGGGGAACAGCCCACGGAACAGAACCGTTTGGGCTGTCTGATCATGGGGCGCCCTCAGGAAGCCGGATGGCATTCGGACGACCGGCCGGCAGATTTCTACGACCTGAAGGGCGGCGTGGAGAATATCCTCGAACGGCTCAGAATCCCTGATGTTTCGTTTCGGTCCGGCATCCATGAGGCGATCCTCCATCCGGGAAAATCCTGCGGCGTCTTCAGCGGCGGCGATATGATCGGTTTCATGGGGGAGATCCATCCGGACATCCGGGGGAGGCTGGATCTGGCGGCACCGATCCTGGTGTGTGAGCTGGACATGGACCTTCTGGCAGTCCGTTTTGCGGACAAGTCTCCATTCCGTAGCATCCCCCGGTTTCCGTCGAGTTCCAGGGATGTGGCCTTCCTGGTCCGCCGCGACCTGGAGGCAGGGGAAATGCTTCGGTTGGCGACAGACGTCCATGAAGTATTACTTGAAAAAGTTCAAATTTTCGATGTATATGAGGGCAAAAATCTCCCTGCAGGGATGCGGAGCATGGGGTTGAGGTTCTCGTACCGTAGCGGGGACCGCACATTGACAGACGATGAAGTCAATGAGGTCCACGGGAGGATCGTGCAGCGGATCGTCCAGGTAACCGGGGCGTCCATCAGATAAGGGATATGGACAGACCAATAGGCAATCATCGGAGGAATGAGACATGACAAAGATCGATATCATTCAGGACGTATACGAGAAACTGGGATTTTCAAAGAAGGATTCAGCGCGGATCGTCGAGTCGGTCTTCGATATCATCAAGGACAGCCTGGCCAAGGGGGAGAAGATCAAGATTTCCGGTTTCGGGAATTTCGTGGTCAAGGAGAAGAAGTCCCGGAGGGGAAGAAACCCCCAGACGGGAGACGAGATCGCCATTTCGGCCCGTAGGGTCCTGACGTTCAAATCCAGCCAGGTTCTCCGCAAGGCTCTGAACGACTAAGCCTCGATCCGGGCGCATTCGGAATCAGGTGGCCCCCGGAGCGGGAAGCTTGCAGGATTTCAGGATGAAATTGGGATTTGATGATGGACGGATCGATTCCCGATAAGTCTTACTTTCGAATCGGTGAAGTCAGCCGGTTGCTGAACGTTCAGCCTTACGTCATCCGTTACTGGGAGTCCGAGTTCAAGACGGTCCGTCCGATCCGGACTCGATCGGATCAGCGTCTCTACCGGCGCAAGGATGTGGATCAGCTCCTGCTGATCAAACGGCTCCTCTATGAAGAAAACTTCACGATCAACGGGGCCAGGAAGCAGATCCAGAGGATGAGGAGCGAGGAGGCCGCCGGTGCCGGTTCCGGCCAGGAAGGAATCGAAGGAATCCTTGCGGAGATCGAGAAAGGGTTGCGGCAGATCCGGGAACTCGTCAGTTAAGGGCCCCCTGGTCCGCGGGTAAAGCAATGAAGGCCGATTGGAAGGGAATGTTCCAATCGGCCTTCTTCGTCTCGATACCCCGCGGCCTGAGGGATCGAAGCGGCTGGTGCTGTACGAGAAGAGAACAGGTCGGTCCGGAAGGATTACTTCTTGTTGGCCCTCTTGGAGGCCTTGAGCGGATTGATCTTCTGCGTCGGCTCCTTGATCTCAACCTTAATGTGGGTCGCCGTCGGGCACTTTCCGGTCCGCCACTTAGAGGCAGGGTCCGGATAAACCCGGCAGTACTTTCCTGTTTCACACTCGATGATCTTGCCGCATCCCTCGCACTTGTCGATGATGGCCAGGCAAGCGCCCCCGTTGAATCCGCAGCCCTTTTTGGTCATGAAGCCGCATTCGATACCGTTCTTGATGGTCTGGCAAAGCATGTTCTTCTCCTCTTTTTTCTTTCTTTTGATGGATTCGATGATTCAAAAAAACCGACCCGCTTCCAAAACCAATTCATGGCCAAGTCGGGTCGGTAAGTCCCTTACTGAAAGGCGAGCCTTCCTATCAGAATCCCATAATATTGTCAAGAAAAAATTTACAATGATAACTTGTTGAAATATTTAGGAATTGTGAAGAGCTTGGTCCTGCCATCGGAACACTCCCCCTCCCAAAAAAAGACCACACCCCATCGCAACGGGAGATCCTGCCGGGTCCGGAAGGGCCAGAATCGCGAAAAAACTGATGTTATCCCCTGTGAATGGATTGACTTCAGTCCCCATTCGTGTTAGGCAACCCCATCGTCTGCACCGGCGTGCGCCTTTGCAGGGGACAGGGGCATGCCCGGTCTGAAGCCGCAGGAAGGCGTCGGTTTCAGGGATGATGCGGACGAAGGCGGTTCTCATGAAACGTTCCACCCTCGTGAAAATTTTTTTGAGATCGCTGACCATCCAGGCCTCGTTCAGCGCATGGAGGATGCAGAGCCTGGGTTTTGCCTTCGCCATGCTGCCCTGGATCCGTCTTGAGAACAGCGGCCGGGCCAAGATCGCAGAGGCCCTTTCCCGGCATCTTCAGATGTTCAACACCCATCCCTACCTCGCAGCGGCGGTGATCGGTTCCGTCGTCAGGATTGAAGAGGAGGGGGATCCGGAGGGGGCGGACCATTTCAAGGGTTCCGTGGTTGGACCCTATGCGGCGATCGGCGATGCCTTCTTCTGGGGGGCGCTGCGATCCTTTGCCGCTACCGCTTCCGTGTTCGCGGCCCTCATGGGGTCCATGATGGCGCCTTGGGTCTTTCTGCTCATCTACAGCCCCGCCCACCTGTGGGTGAGGATCAAGGGGTTTGTGGAGGGTTGCCGTCGAGGAAAGATGGGCATCGAATTTGTCCGCAGATTGAATCTTCCAGCTCTGTCGACGCGGCTCCGTGCCGGGTCGCTCGTCCTGGTTGCCATGCTGGCAGCTTGGGCCCCGGAGTCCGCCTGCCGTCCCTCCGACGTCCAGGGCGAGCTCCTCCAGAAGGCGGGCGCCTTGGTCTTCACGATGCTGTGCTATTGGGGTATCCGGAAGGGGATCTCTTCCGTAAAGATCCTCTATGGAATGACGCTCTTGTGCGTGGTGCTGTCCATCTGATATGGTAGAGATACGGACCTTTGAAATCACCAACCGGTTGGGGATTCATGCCCGGGTAGCCGCGAAACTGGTCGAGACGGCCGGTCGTTTCCAGTCCGAGGTCTTTCTGGAGAAGGACGGGATCGAGGTCAACGGCAGAAGCATCCTGGGCATCCTGACTCTCTTTTGCCCCCATGGCAGCCTCCTGACGATACGGACGGAGGGGGAGGATGCGACGGATGCGATGGAGGCCTTTGCCCGCCTGATCTTGGACAAATTTGGCGAAACGTGACCGTGCGGTCGGGAAATTCCATGGGTAGAGACGAACAGAAAAAAACTTTTGTCATGAAGGGGATCCCCGTATCCCCGGGGATCATCATCGGCAAGGTCTATCTTTTCGACCGCCAGGATGCCCAGGTTCCCCTCTACAAGCTTGACGCTCCGGAGCGGATCGAGGAGGAAATCCAGCGCTTCCAGCGGGCCCTGGGGGAGTCGGAGAACCAGCTCCTGGAATTGAAGAAGCAGCTTGGGGATCTGGGCGGGGGAATGGAGCCTTTCTATATCATCGATGTCCACATCATGATCCTGAAGGACCAGAAGTTCATCGAAAGGACCATCCAGAACATCCGGGAGATGGGCGTCAATGCCGAATGGGCGGTCCGCATGACCGTCGACCGTTACCGCGAGATCTTCGCCCAGATGAAGGACGACTATCTGCGCGGACGCATCAGCGATATTCAGTACGCCGGTCAGCGGATCCTCTCCAATCTCGGGGGACGCAAGAGGCCGGTCATCGATTCGGGGACGGAAGGGGTCGTCATCATCGCCTCTGACCTGTCTCCCGACGACACGGCGCAGATGAAGATCGACAGGGTCCTGGGCTTTGCGACCGACGTCGGAGGAAAGACCTCCCATACGGCGATCGTGGCCAGATCCCTCGAGATCCCGGCTGTCGTCGGTCTGGAGAACATCTCCCGGAGCGTCCGGACCAACGACGACATCATCATCGACGGCTCGGCGGGCCTTGTGATCGTCCACCCCGACCCGGAGGTCCGCAAACGCTACGAGGATAAAAAGAAGCTCTACGAAAAGGCCCAGGACGATCTGCTCGACTATGCCAAGCTTCCCGCCGTGACAAAGGATGGGTACACCGTGGAGATCGGCGGCAACATCGAGTTCGTCGAGGAGATTCCCTCTGCGATCGCCCACGGGGCCGACGGGATCGGCCTCTACCGAACGGAGTTCATCTACATCAACCGGGAGGTCCTGCCCAGTGAGGAGGACCACTTGGCCAATT
>CAYOGU010000297.1:0-4373 GCA_964403345.1 uncultured Syntrophus sp.
GGCCGGGTGACGACGATGCCCCTGCCGAAGAGGGGTTTCGTCTCGTACCACTTCAGCCATCTCCGCAGACCGGCCACGCCTCCGACGACGAGGATCGCCGGGGGTGCAAAATGCCGCCGCTCGGCCATCTCGGCGATGGTACCGAGGGTCCCGGTCAGGGTCTCCTGATCCGGCGTCGTTCCCCGGCGGATCAGGGCAGCGGGGGTCCCCGGATCTTTTCCGGAGCGGATCAGGTTCTCCGCGATCCCTAGGAGGTTCTTCACCCCCATGAGAAAGACGAGGGTCCCGATCCCCGCGAGGGTCGGCCAATCCAGCTCGCTTTTCCCCTTCCCGGGGTCCTCGTGGCCCGTCACGAAGGCGACCGTGGAGGTGTATGCCCGGTGGGTGAGCGGGATCCCGGCGTAAGCGGGAACGGCGACGGCCGAACTCACGCCGGGGACGACCTCGAAGGGAATCCCCGCTTCGTGGAGGGCTTCCGCCTCCTCGCCGCCACGGCCGAAGACAAAGGGGTCGCCCCCTTTGAGGCGGGCGACAACGGCCCCCGCTCCTGCCTTCCGGACCAGAAGTCCGTTGATCGCCTCCTGGGAGAGGGTGTGGGCGCCTCCCTGCTTTCCGGCGTAGATCCGTTCGGCCCCGTCACGGGTATGACGGAGGATCTCCGGATTGACCAGATAATCGTAGACGACCACATCGGCCTCCTGCAGGCACCGGACGCCTCTGAGAGTGATCAGCCCCGGATCGCCCGGCCCCGCACCGATGATGTAGACCCTGCCCTTGCCCGTCATGAATCGCCCCTGTTTGTCCGTCCGTCCCCGAAGGGTCCTAAGGCGCGCATCCTCCAGCGAGGAGCTCTCGGCCGCCCAGCGCCAGGATGACCCCGGCCAGTTTTTCACCGAGCCCCTCGCTGTCCTCGGCGGCCCCCTCCAGCTTCTGGCGGATCATCGTCCGTCCGTCCGGGCTCCCGACCATGCCCTCCAGGACAAGCCGATTCCCGATAAGTTTCGCGAATCCGGCAATGGGAAGCTGGCATCCCCCGCCCAGCCCCTTGAGGAAGGCTCGCTCGGCACCGGCCTCGCGGCCGGTAAGGGGGTCGTGCAGAGGGGCCACCGCCTCCCGGGCCTGTTCATCCGCCCGTCGGATCTCGATCCCGAGGGCCCCCTGGCCCACGGCGGGCAGCATCGTCTCGAGGGGGATGAACTGGGAAATCCTGGCCTCCCAACCCATCCGGCGGATTCCCGCCGCGGCAAGGATCACGCCGTCGAGATCCTCCGTCTCGATCTTCCGAATCCGCGTGTCGAGATTTCCCCGGAGCGGAACGATCTCCACGGCGGGCATCCGGTTCTTGAGCTGGATGCTCCGCCTGAGCGAACCCGTTCCGATCCGCGCCCCTGGCGGCATCCGGTCGAGCCCCCGTCCGTCTCTTGAAATCAGGACGTCCCGGGGGTCCTCCCGGGGCGGCACCGCCGCGATCTCCAGCCCTTCCGGGAGTTCGGCCGGGAGATCCTTCATGCTGTGGACGGCGATATCGACCGCACCCTTGAGGAGCGACTCCTCGATCTCCTTGATGAAGAGCCCTTTCCCGCCGATCCGGGCCAGGGAGACGTCCTGCACCATGTCCCCCGTCGTCCGGATCGTGACCAGTTCCACGCCGGTTCCGGGGCACAACTCCCGGATACGGCCCGCAACCCAGCGGGCTTGGGTCAGGGCCAGGGCGCTTCCCCTCGTTCCGATCCTGAGTACGGATTCGATGGCGTCCTCCTTAGAGTCTGAACAGCCTGCGGACGGCCGCCACGAAGGGCAAGGCGTCCCGCTCCTGGCTTTCTTCCTTGAGGCCGGCCGTCGGATCGTGGAGGATTTTGTTCACCACGGAGCGGACAAGGCCCTCGACCCGGCTGCGGTCCTCGTCCTTCAGGGTCCCCAGCCAGGAGGCGCGCTCCAGTTCTCCTTTCAGGATCTCTTCCATCTTCTGGCGCAGGGCCACGATCGTGGGAACGACCTCCAGGGAGTTGAACCATCCTTCGAAGGCCGCCACCTCCTCCATGACGAGGCACTCCGCCTTGAGGGCCTCGGCCTGCCTCACCTCCCGGTTGGCGTCGACCACCTCCTGGAGGTGGTCGATGTTGTACAGATAGACATTGTCGATCTCGCCGGCCGCGGGGTCGATGTCCCGGGGAACGGCGATGTCGATCAAAAAGAGCAGGCGGTTCCGCCTGCGCCGGAGGGCCGCGGCGACCATCTCGGCGGTGAGGACAATCCCGGGGGCACCGGTGGAGGTAATCACGATATCCACCTCCGGCAGGACCTCGGGAAACTTCTCGAAGGCCACGGCGGTTCCCTGGAAGAGCGCCGCCAGGTGCTCGGCCCTGGCAAGTGTTCTGTTGGCGATGAGGATTCTGCCCGCTCCATTGCCCAGCAGATGTCGGGCGGCCAGCTCCGACATCTCGCCGGCCCCGACGAGCAGGATCGTCCTCCCCTTGAGGCTGCCGAAGATCTTCTTGGCAAGCTCGACGGCCGCGTAACTGACCGACACGGCGTTGCCGCCGATCCCGGTTTCCGTCCGGACCCTTTTCGCGACACGGAAGGCCTGGTGGACGAGCCGGTTCAGCAGGGCCCCCGTTGCACGTTGCTCGACCGCCTCCCGGTAGGCTTCCTTCATCTGCCCCAGGATCTGCGGCTCGCCCATAACCATTGAATCGAGGCTCGCCGTCACCCGGAAGAGGTGGCGGACGGCCTCCAGATCCCGGTAGAGGTAGAGACAGCGTTCCATCTGGGCGATATCGAGATTCCCCTGGCGGAAGAGGACATCCTTCAGGCCCGCGATGGCCCGATCGGAGTCGGTGACCCGGGCGAGCAGCTCCACTCGGTTGCAGGTGGCCAGGTAGAGCGCCTCACGAACCGGCCCGAGCCGCATCACCTCCCCAAGGGGGTGTTCCGTGCCCCCGCAGGCGAGCTGAAGTTGCTCCCGGATATCGAGAGGGGCCGTCTTATGGTTCATGCCGAGAAGGACCAGATGCATGGGATCACACGAATGGATGGAGGCTCCGTAAGAAGAGCTTCCCGACGATCATCAGGACGGCCAAGGAGGCCAGAACTGCCAGCGACCAGCGAGCCGCCCGGCGTCCCCGCCATCCGATGGCCAGCCGTTGGTGAAGGAGGAAGGCGTAGAGTCCCCAGGCCAGAAGCGTCCAGACCTGCTTGGGGTCCCACTGCCAGTGGCTTCCCCAGGTGATCCTTGCCCAGAGCGATCCGGTCAGGATTCCGAGGGTCAGGAGGGGAAACCCCCAGAGGAGGCACAGGTGGTTGATCCGGTCGAGCTCGCCCAGGGACGGAAAGAGCCGGATCGTGCCGCCGGCCCGCTTCCTCCGGATGAGGCCGTCCTGGATCAGATACATAAGGCCGGCCAGAGAGGCCAGGACGAAGAGCGCCTCTCCGGTCACGGACAGCATCATGTGCCCGGTGACCAGAGAACCCTGAAGGGTGGCCGGGGCACCGACGGTCCCTCCCAGTCCCACGGAGGCGATGACCATGATCAGGCCGATCACGGGCGATACGAAGGCCCCCAAGACACGGGTTTTCGTCTTCACCTGGAAGGCGAGATAGGCCGCCGCCATGACCCAGGCGAAAAAGGAGAGGGACTCGTGAAGACCGATCGCCGGCATCCCCCCGGCGGCGATCCCTATCGCAACCAGGGAAAGGGTGTGGACGAGCCAGGCCAGGGCCAAGAGCCCCGTGGCGACACGGGCCGGAAACACCCTCTTCCCCCAGAGGGAAAGGCCGTACAGGACCGTGGAGGCCAGGTAGACGACCAGGGCCGTTCTGAAAAGGGCGATCCCCGTCATCCCGGCCGCACCTCCATCTCCACGCCGGTCCGTTCGAGGATCAGGGCCTTCACCTCGTCCCAGCGGCGCGCCCGGATCTTCTCCAGGATGTCCGAGGCAAGGAGGGCCTCGAACTTTTCGCGGTTCTCGTCGGCCGGTCGCCCTCCCGCCAGCACCCGGTCCCGGAGCTCCCCGAGGAACCCGGCGAGGATGCCGTACTCCGGTCCGAACCGGTCCTCCAGTTCCGTGCGGATCTGCTTGGCCAGGGCGGGACTCCTGCCGGAGGTGGAAACGGCGATCGCAAGGTCGCCCCGTTCGACGAGAGAGGGAAGGATGAAGTCGCAGAGTCTCGGTTGATCGACGATGTTGACCAGGATCCTGCCGGCACGGGCGTCGCGGTAGACCCGCTCGTTGACGGTGCTGTTGTCCGTCGCCCCGATGGCCAGAAAGGCTCCCTGAATCTGGGTGCCGTCGTAGACGCCCTCGTGGTGGACGATCCGCCCCTCCTGCTTGAGCGCGTCAAGGACGGCCGTGAGGGTCCCTGAGACGACCTCC
>CAYOGU010000298.1:0-4364 GCA_964403345.1 uncultured Syntrophus sp.
ACTTTGGCATAATGGACACCTCCTCCTCAAAAGATATAGTGTCCACGAAAACGGGGCAACTCCACTACACTAGCTTTCTAGCACTTTCAAAGTGCCTCAGCTAGTCTAGACCCTTGAATTAATAAGGACTTGCTTTCCTGTGGTCGAAGAACAACGGGAGGCTTCTTGCGTGTCAAGGCAAGGATGGCACAACCTGTTGCGGCGGGATGAGGATGGACGGCGCCGGGGAGAGGATTCCTTTCCGGCACCGCATCCTGCATGAAGGCCTTGAGCGACTCCCGCCCCTAATTCAAGGGAATAAACCACTGGCATGCCAGTGGTATGAACAATGGCTCTGCGAGTGATTAGTGCCGAGAAAAAAGAAATCTCCTACAATGAGAGTGCCAACTACTCAATGAAGGAGATTTCAGGAAGGAACGTTTTCACAGGTTAGCACACTCGATTTGGGATTGTAAGTACCATGTCGTTTGGATACCGAAGTATAGACGAAAAGAGCTATACGGGTTGAAACGACGGATAGTGGTAGACACGATCAAGCAATGGGCACGAATCAAGGGGATAGAGATCATAGAAGGGCATGCGATGCCAGATCATATTCCCCTTTGCATTTCGATACCGCCGAGATATTCGGTGGCACATGTCATCGGACTTTTGAAGGGCAAGAGTGCCTCGGAAGTGATGAGTTTTGGAAGCAAGAGCAGTCGAATGGTACGAGGTCGGGCATTTTGGGCACGAGGTTATTGTGTCAGTACCGTAGGTCTCGATGAAGAAAAGATCCGGGAATATATCAGAAATGAAGAACAAGCGGATATTCAGCAAGGAGATACAGATCTTTAGGTAACCAGATTGTGGGTGGTTGGCCTGAGCCCCCCTTTAGGGGGGCCTCATGATACCACCAGTTCACTGGTGGTATTCATTTTGGCATCATCATTACGGAGGATGATCTGAAAGTCTGGAACTAGGCGCACGATGGGGTTTATTTAGGCCCGACCAGCCAGTATACTTTTAAAAAGAATGCAGGGACCGATTCTGCGTTATGCTTTGCGCAGAAAATGGTTCCGCCCGGCGGTAACTCTTCGTGGCCGACGTGACCAGAACGGGAATGGACGTCAGACTGGGCACCTATCGCTGATGAATCTCTATCATAGCTTACCCGGGGCAGATTTGAGTCGGGCCGTTAACACAGTCCTGTAGCCGGATTAAGGACCAGGCGACTTGCGGTTTCCGTAGCCCCTCCTCTCGGAGATGGCCCTCTCGATCCGCCGACTCGGGCCGCCCCGACACCCTGCCCAACCGATCTTCGATAATGCGGATGATCCGCATGGGACCTTTGCACTTGGGGCGGCGAGCCATTCTTCGGCCTCGATGATCTTCCGATCGCCACTATTCCACCGATGGATACAGGATTGGGTGCTGACGGGTCATCTTCAGCACGAGGGATTTTCGTCATCCATGGATTTCTCATGTTCCTTGCTCTCCGCCTGGAGGAGGGGGAGGCCCAGGTGTTTGCGGCGGGTCTCGCCATAGAGGATCGTCTGTTCGCGGATCGTGGGGGCGCCCCGGCGGCCCTTACCCCGGACCTCGAGGGGGTGCGAGCCGCCCAGGTGGAGGGTGTGCTTGCCGTATTTTCCCGCCATGGAATCCACGGCCTCGTAGAGCCCCCGGACCTTTTCCGCCTTCAGCGGGTCCTCGAAGAGGGAGTACTGGACTTGGGTGTCCTGGACGAGGTCCAAAAGGACGACGCCGGTCGCCCGGTAGAGCTCGCGGGGCCGATACAGCCCCTCGAAGAGGCCGCGCAGGAGGCCGGCCAGCTCCAGGGGGTGGGCCGATGGGCGATTGAGCCGTGCCTCCGCCTCATCCGTGTCGAAGTCCTGCTTCTTCAGGAAGGCGGAGATCCGCCGGGGGGCGAGGTCGTAGCGCCGCGCCTTGATGCAGGCCGACTCCAGGTTCCTGAGCAGGTGGGCGAAGAGGTACTCCCTCTCGGAGGTTGGCGGGGCAAAGGTCTTGGTCTTGCCGATCGAGGCGTAGACGCTCTTTGCCTCCGCCAGGACCGGGTAGACCGATTCCCCCCGGAGCTCCTGCCAGGTCTCAATGCCGGGCTTGGTGAGGATCCCCCGGACCTTCGGTTCGGGGAGGCGGGCGAATTCCAGGGCGGTCCGGACGCCCATCTTCCCCAGGTAGTCTGTCGTGGCCGGGCCGATCCCCCAGATCCTCTCCACCGGGAGCCCTTCCAGGTAGGCGGCGATGGCCCTCCCGGGGATGGCGGTAAACCCGGCGGGCTTGCGGTGCTTGGAGGCGACCTTGGCCAGGACTTTGGTAAGGCTCAGGCCCGCCGAGACGGTGATCCCCATCTCCCGGGCGATGGTCTCCTGGATCTTCATCGCGATCGCCTTGTAGGAGGCCCGAAGGGGCCGCCTCATCCCGGTGAGGTCGGCGAAGGCCTCGTCGATGGAGTATGCCTCCACCTGGGGGGTGAAGCGGCGCAGGATGTTGAACATCCGCCGGGAAAAGAGGCTGTAGGTCTCGTAGTCCGATGGGAGGACGACGAGCGCCGGGCAGATCCGCTTCGCCTCGTGGAGGGAGACCCCCCGCCGGATGCCCAGGGCCTTGGCCGTGTAGCTCGCGCAGGCCACGATTCCCCGCTCGCCTCCCGTGATGATCGGCCTTCCCCGAAGCTCCGGGTGGATGGCCTCCTCGCAGGAGGTGAAAAAGGCGTCTCCGTCGACGTGGAGGATCGCCCTCGGCCAGCTCCGGAGCGTGAAGATCGTCTCGTCCATAAAAAACCGCTTGCCTTTCCTTCTTTTTCAGTATAATAGAACAAACGTTCTATTGTCAACCGGTTTTTCAAAACCATTGACAGGACGGGGGAAAAGGGGTTAATTTACCGCCGGCCTATGGGATTTCCCGCCCGCGGCCGCTGAGAAGAGGTGTCCTCTGAACGGAAAATTCATCAGGATTTTGGCCACGGGGTTCGGGATCGGGTTTGCACCCCTGGCACCGGGAACGGCCGGCACGCTGATCGGGATTCCCCTCTATTGGGCCTTGGCGGCGATGCCCTGGCCGCTCTGGCTGATCACGCTTCTGGCCTTCACGGCCCTGGCCTGGTATTTGGCCGATCAGGCGGAGGGGCTCTTCGGCCGGAAGGATGCGCCCTGCATCGTGATTGACGAGATCGCGGGTCTCCAGTGGACCCTCTTTCTCATCAGCCCGACGGTCCTTCACGTGGTCCTGGGTTTTATCCTCTTCCGCTTTTTCGACATCCTCAAGCCCTTTCCGGCGCGCCGGTTCCAGGACCGCCTGCCGGGCGGCCTCGGGATCGTGGCGGACGACTGGGCCGCTGGCATCTGGGGCAATCTGGTCCTGCAGATTTTGACGCGGTCCTGGGGGATGTGACGGGCCGTTCCGCCGACAAACCCCTCCCTTTGGACGAAGGGTTTCACATTTTCTGCCGTCCGGCCGTGGCCGGGCAAGGGGAGCATTCATGAATGTGGGCATATTGACGATCGGAAACGAACTGACGGGCGGCCGGATCCAGGACACCAACTCCGCCCTGATCGCCCGCGCCGCCCAGGAGCAGGGATGGCAGGTTTCGGCCATGCTCTCCGTTGGGGACGACTGGGACGCGATCCGCGATGCCCTCGAATTCCTTCTGGCGCGGGCTAACGCCCTGGTCGTGACGGGAGGGCTGGGCCCCACGGCCGACGACATCACGACGGCAGCCGTCGCAAAGGCCTTCGGCCTTGCGCTCCGTACCGACGAGGCAGTCCTGGCCCACATCCGCGGACTCTTCGAGCAGCGCCGGCTGACCTGGACCGAGAACAACGCCAAGCAGGCCGTCTTTCCGGAGGGGGCCGAGGTGATCGCCAATCCTTCCGGGACGGCGGCGGGTTTCGCCATCCGGCAAGGGGGCAAGGTCGTCGCGGTCATCCCCGGGGTCCCTGCCGAGGCCCGGAGGATGCTGCCGGAGGGGGTCATCCCCCTTTTCCGGAGGGACTTTCCCGAGGCGGCCCTCCACGTGGAGACGGCCACTTTCAAGCTCTTCGGGATCAGCGAATCGGCCGTGGACGCCGCAGTGGCCGATGTGGACTTTGCGGGACTGGGCGTCGGCGTCGGTTTTTATCCGCGCTTCCCGGAGAACCACCTTGTCCTGACGGCCAGGACGGCCTTGGCCCGGGAGGCGAAAGAGAAGATCCGGGCGGCGGGGGAATTCGTGGAGGCGAGACTCGCCAAGCACATCTTCGCCCGGGACGACGAGACGATCGAGGGGATCGTCGCCGAGGGGCTGACGAAGCAGGGTCTGACGCTCGCCGTGGCCGAGTCGTGCACGGGCGGCCTCATCACGGACCGTTTGACGGACGTCCCGG
>CAYOGU010000299.1:0-4357 GCA_964403345.1 uncultured Syntrophus sp.
GGATTATAGCATACCGACTCATTATTGTAAATATTTTACTGGGACATTACACTAGCTTTTTAGCACTTTCAAAGTGCCTCAGCTAGTCTAGACCCGATACAAAATATCAGATTGCCAGGAAGGGGGCATGGTTCGAGGTGAAGTAGGGCGGGTCGCGCCGGAGGATTGTTGCGATCGCAGGCTCCTTCCTG
This sequence comes from uncultured Syntrophus sp., assembly GCA_964403345.1. Lineage (GTDB taxonomy): Bacteria > Desulfobacterota > Syntrophia > Syntrophales > UBA5619 > JAKAFS01. Next base: position 192 of record CAYOGU010000299.1, read on the forward strand.
AATTCTCGCTCCAGGAATCGCCGGATCTCCCCCCGGTTCCATCCTTGGGGATGGGCGAAGCGGTGGTAGAGCGGCAGATCCCCCTCGTAGAATTCCCCTGTCGCGAGCCCATCCGTTTCGGGCCTCCAGACAGGGAGATTGAAGAGGGCCAGGTTCAGAAAGCCGATCTGCCGTGCGTGGGCCGCGGTGAAGGCAAGGGTCCTGCGGGCCGCTTCAGGGGTCTCGGCCGGTGTCCCAAAAAGGAGATAGACATAGGTCGCGATCCCGGCCTCCGCGAGATTTTCCAAGACCGCCGCCGCCAGGACGGGGTCGATCCCTTTTCCCAGGGCCTTGAGGACCCCTTCATCCCCGGACTCTAGCCCCAGCTTCAGCATCACGCACCCGGAATCCTTCAGAAGCCGCGCGAAATCGCGGTCGGCCAGATGCCCCGTGATCCGGGCGAAGCCATACCAGGGTGCCCCAGGCGGATCGGCGGCCAGGGCCTTGAGGAGGGCCGGACTCAGGGCATTGTCCAGGAGGTGGATCAGGGTCGGCCTGAACCGCCCGCTCAGGACCCGGAGGTCCTCGACGGCCTGTCCCGGCGGGACCGGCCGATAAGGGGTCCCCTCGGCCCGCTCCGGGCAGAAGGAACAACGCTGCCACCAGCAGCCGCAGGAGGCACTGTAAGGGAGGACCACCCCCGGGGCCAGGTAGTCGGCCATGGGAAGGCCGTCGTAGTCAGGCCGGTCGAAGCCGCCGGCATGGCCCTTATCGAAGAGGGCCAGGAGCGGGGCCTCGCCCGGGCCGTCGATCATCCAGTCCGCAAGGCCGGCGAAGGGGTCCCGCCAGCCCGGACGCCGCATCCAGGAGGTGACGAGCCCGCCTCCCAGGACGATCCGGAGACGGGGGTATTCGCGCCGGATGTGGCCGATCATGGCGAAAGCGGTCAGGGCCTGACTCAGGTAGTTGAGCGACAGGCCGACGTGGGAGACGGGCGCCTCGGCCAAGATCTCTTCAAGACGCCCGGCAAACCAGGGATGGAAGGGATTGGCGTCGGGCTCCGCCGCGGCCGTGAGCAGGTCGGCGCTCCGGACCGGAGCGAGGCGGTGGTCCTCGTAATCGGCCAAACTCAGGCGGACGCCGGCCGGCCGGGCCGCTGCAGCCAGGAGGCGATTCACGTCCATGACGGCTCGGCGGTAACGATCAGGTCGGGCGTATACTTCCGGGGAACGCAGCGCGGCCAGATTGGCCTCCCGGTGCCGAATCGCACGTCGCGTCCAGGTGCCGGAATTGTCGCAAAGAGTCTGTGCCGTCGACTCCATGAGGGCGAGCTGCCCCTCGAGGTTGGCGTCCCAGACCCGGCAGGTCACACCGCCGGCCTTCAGCGCCCCGGCGAGCCTAGCCGGCCCGCCCGGCGCCTCGCAGGCCTTGGCCGCCGGCGGATGGATGATCAGGATCCCCCGTCCTTCCACGTTTTTCCCCGTCATCGATGCCGCTCTTTCCCCCCTATCGCGCGATCAGGCCGACAGGGTACCCGATCTTACAGGGCTTGACAAGGGCGGGATACAAGGCTGCGGCGCATTGCCCCAGCCGCTGAAGACCCCCGATAGACGGCGCAGCCGGTTCGATCGTCTCAACGCAGACTTCTCAGCTTTCGCTGGTGGCCCTCTTTCTCCGTTTGGGCGGTCTTGAGGTCCCGTTCCAAGCCCTGCCGGATCTTGCGCTCGGCGTCCACGTTCTCGGACCAGGTGTCCCGCGCCTAGGTCATGGCCACCCCCGGCCCGTCCAGTGCGGCCTTGCCCCTCTCGTGGATGCGCTGCGTCCGCGATCCACGGCTGCCCGCCTCCTCTCCGACGGACCCCATGGCGGTGTGGCGGATGATGCCCTGGTTGACCTTCTGATGTTCCGCGTTCAGGTCCTTTTCCCTCTGTTTGGACCCCTGAATCCGTTTCTGGAGGGCCTGGATCTTCTGGTCAGCCTCCTGGACCTTCTTGGTGTAGTGCATCCGGTCCATCTCCCTGCCCGCCTGTTTGCCCGCCGACGAGCCGAACCGGTCCCTGCCGGACGACGATCCGCTGGAGGCGCTGGTCTTGTCCCTGAGGTCGGTCTTCGAGGCGGCCGTCGCCTCCTTCTTCGGCACTGCCGAGCCCAATCCGGACGCGGCCTTCCTGTCGAACGACGATTCGTTGGGGGGCTTGCTTGGCCACCTTGCCGGAAAGAGAGGTCTTTCCGCCGGAAGAGCCCTTGGATCCCGACGAGGCGCCCCACTGCACCTTCTTGGATGTCGAGGCCTGCTTGTCCTGGTCGGTAGAGGCCGCCCAGAAAGCCCCCGCACCCAGAGAGCAGATCAACACCACGGTCAACAAAGAATACACGCTTTTTTTCATGGTCGCACCTCCTTGAAAAAGCGTTATCCCCCCGAAAGACCGCTCCCGAACCCTGATCGTCACCAGACAATTCGCCTGATGTGAACGGCATTCGTTTCCCTTGGCAGGGTTCCGGATATAAAAAGTATCGATCAGGCAGTGGGGGAAGTCTATGAAGAAAGGAGAAAGCCGTCAACTTGACAGGGCCCTGGGCATGTCGTATTTTTCAATAATGGAAACCTATACGACGCAAGACATCGGGGCCGCATATGATCGCCGGAGCTTGGAGACTCTCGAAACAGCCCTTGGCACCACGCCGCTCTACGAATCATGGAGGTCTTCCGATCCCGGCCAGGGACAGGACGTCGACGCCCGCTATCACAGCCTCCCCGTCCTGAACAAGGACGACATCCGGCACCATTTCCCCTTCGGTCTCGTCCCGAAGGGTCTGGATTTGCCGGCGGCCCTCGCCAGTGGAGAGGTGAGCTTCGTGCGCACCAGCGGGACATCGGACGAGTCCCTCGAGAACATCTGGAACCAGGTGTGGTGGGACGCCTCCGAGCGCGCCTCCTGGCGGCTCAACGCCGTTGCCGGCCGGGCCGCCACCGGAACCCACCGGGAGGCGATCCTTGCCAGCGCGCTCTCCGTTGGCCCCAGGTCCGAAAACGGGCCCATCCCCCGGGAGGGCCGCATGCTCGGCCGGTTCCTCTTCCTCAACGAGTTCGGGACCCCTGCGGAGTGGCCGGCGGCCCACGAGAAGAGGATCCTCGAGGAAATGGCCGATTACCAGCCCTCGGTCCTCGAGGCCAACCCGTCGCTTCTGGCGCGCCTGGCCCGGTTCGCTTGGAGAACGGGAGCGGCCGTCTGGGCACCGCCGCTCATCGTTCTCACCTACGAATTCCCATCCAGCTTGCAGTTGCGGGCTATCCGCCGCGTATTTCCGTCGCCGATCGCCAGTTCCTACGGCTCCACAGAGGCCGGCTACGTGTTCATGGAATGCGAGCACGGCAGTCTTCATCAGAATTTCGAATCCTGCCGCGTGGACTTCGCACCCCTCACCCGGGGGGCAGGCCCCCCCGTCGGCCGCATCTTCACCACGACCTTCGGCAATCGCTGGTTCCCGCTGGTCCGCTTCGACATGGGCGACATCGTCCGCTTGGCGAATGGCCCCTGCCCCTGCGGCAGGGGTTTCGGGATGACCCTCTCGGCGATCGAGGGGCGGACGAAGAGCCTGTGTGTGGCGGGGGACGGCACGTTCGTGACGCACCGCGAGATCGACGACGCCCTGGCCCAAGTCGACGGCCTGGAGGCGTACCGGCTCGTCCAGGAAACCCCGCAACGGGTACGGATCGGCCTGATCGGCGAGAACGGCGACGGCAGCAGGGTGGTCCGAGCAGCGGCCGAGGTCGTTCAAGGGCTCTTCGGACGGGGCGTGGACATCGATGCCGGCGAGGTCCGGGCACTCCTGCCCGAGAGGTCGGGCAAGTTCCTCCTCGTGCGGCGAGACTTCACACTCGGGCCGGAACGGTGGATGGAACAGACGGAGACGGTTCATGGCTGAGATGGGCTCCCCGGTCTTCCTCATGGCGGGCGGTCCCGCGACCAGGCTCCGGAAAGGGCCCGACCCGCTCCTCCGTGAGGCCTTCCGACGGGCCAGAGTTCGGCGGCCGCGGGTCGCCTACGTCGGGGCCGCCTCCGGGGACGACCCCGCCTTTCAGGATTTCCTGTCCGGACGTTTGATGACGGCCGGGGCCGGTGACGTGACACTGGCCCCTCTCGCCAGCAGGGGCGGCGATGCGGAGAGGGCCAAGGCCGTGATCG
>CAYOGU010000300.1:0-4342 GCA_964403345.1 uncultured Syntrophus sp.
CCTGGCCCTGGCGGCGGGCCTTGCGACGAATCTGGCCGACGGACTGGTGGATTCCGTCGTCACGCCCGGCGGCGTGGCCAGCCTGATGGGCGGCATCATGCCCGAGCCGGTCCGGGACGCCCAGAAGACCCTTCCGCAGACCCCGGCCACTCCGAAAAATCCGGGATCTGTCCCGGAAGGTTCCAAAGACGGGTCCCTCCGGGATGACCAAGGCCTTCCGCAGGGGTCGGCCGGATGGGTGCCGGAGCCTTTCAAGAACGCGCGCTTCACTTACGATAGCCTGAGCCGGTTTTCGGTCTGGGTCAGGGACGATCGGGACCGGGAGATCCGGTTCGTCCTGATCCGGGGAGGGCTTTCCTGGAAGCTCGGCCGCATCGTCCTGCCCCTGGGGGCTTGATCCGTTCGTCCCTGCCCACTCGAAGGGTCTTTGAACGTCCTTATCGCCGTGATTACCAATCCTGGTCCCGGAAGACGGGACGGCCCTCCAGGAGGGTCATCAGGACCCGAGACCGGGATATCTCCGAAGGGGGGATCGCAAAAAGGTTCCGGTCCAGGACGGCCAGGTCTGCCGACTTGCCGGGCGCGAGCGATCCCGTCCACGCCTCCTGGCCATCGGCCCAGGCCCCGTGGATCGTGAAGCCGTCGATCAACGCCGCCAGGTCCACTTCTTCCTCGGGCATGTAAGGATGCTCGGGATCGGCATCGAGGCCGGCCCGGGTCACGCCCACCTGGATCGCCTCCAGGGGATTGAAGGTATTGAGCTCCCCGCTGAAGGGCCAGTCGCTCCCGCAGGCGACGCGGGTTCCCGCCGCCAGGAGGCTCTTCATCCGGTAGAGGCCGTAGGCCCGCTTCTTTCCCAGAAAACAGAGGGTCGTCCCAGGAAAGTTCCTCTCCTCGTAGAACCAGGCTGGCTGGAGAACGGCCGTGACGCCGAGTTTCCAGAAACGGGGGATGTCCGCGGGGTCGACCAAATCGCAATGGGCGATCAGGTGGCGCGCATCGCAGCGGCCCTTCGGCTTCAGGGTTCCCTCCAGGGTATCCAGAGCCTGTCGGACGGCGGCGTCGCCGATGGCGTGGAAGTGGACTTGGAGACCTGCCCCGTCGAGGGCCGCCACGGTCCGCGCGAGCGCGTCCTGCTCCCAGAGGAAATCCCCATGGAATCCGGGCCGGTCGGTGTAGGATTCGATCAGCCTGGCGGTATGGCTTTCCACGACGCCGTCGAGGAAGATCTTCGCCGTCCGTGGCCGGAGCAACGCTCCCCCGTAAGCCTCCCGCATCTCCAGAAGCTCAGCGATCCGGTCCGGTCCGCCGGGGGATTCGCAGAGCATCGCGGCCTGGACCCGCAGGGTGAGCTCACCGTTCTGCTCCAGTTCTTGGTAGGCGGCCAGTTCTTCCCTCTTGGCCATCGCCTCATGGACAGAGACGATCCCCAGCCGGGAGGCCATCTCCAGAAAGGCCCACCCTGCCGTGACCAGTTCCCGACCCGTGGGCTTCGGGAGCCTCGATTCCACCAGGTCCATCGCCGACCATTCCCGGAGGGTCCCCGTGGCCTCGCCGGTCAACGGGTCCCGGACGATGAGGCCACCGGGGGGATCGGGCGTTTCCCGGCCGATCCCGGCCTCCCGAAGGGCCCGGCTGTTGACCCAGGCGCTGTGGCCGTCCATGGCCTTGAGGAGGACCGGCCGGTCGGAGACGACGGCGTCGAGATCCGCCCGGTCCGGCCCGGAGGGAGGGAAGGCGTCGGGCATCCATCCGCCGCCCCGGATGAAGGCCTGGTCCTCGTTCGCCCGGGCATAGGTCCGGATCTGTTGGAGGTAGGCCTCTCGGTCGGCCGGTCCTGTCAGGCGGCATTCCAGAAGGTTGAAGCTCCCCGTCAGGGGGTGGATGTGGGTGTCCCGGAAGCCGGGGAGCACCATGCCGGGAGGCTCGAAGACCTCGGTCCTGGGGCCGATCCATTCCCGGGCGTTCGAAGTGTTTCCGACGCAGACGATCCGACCTTCCGCCACGGCCAGGGCCGCGGCCCAGGGCTGGCCCGGGTCTGCGGTATAGACGGCGGTGTTCAGGAATACCATGTCGGCATCCATACGGGGGCTCATCGCGGGTCCTTCCTCCGGTTCGATCTCCGGTCGCCGGGAGCGGGTCAAGGTGCGGCCAAGAATAGGGCCAAAGGCTCCTCAAGTCAACACGCTTCTCGTTGCGGCCTGGGTCGTGTCTCTTTTCCAGGGTGAGACAACCCCGTGGCCTGCTCCGCCTTGACACGAAAGCCCCCGATGGGCTAAGAAACAAAAATCCTTTCCGGAGGGTTCTCTTCCTGTGCCCCGCCCCAAGGCGGGCAGACCTGAACGAAGGGAGCATTATGGCCAAATACCACCCCATGAAATTGACCCTGCACAGCGACTTGTCCTGCCTGCCATCGCCCAGCTCTTCGTCCGCGAAACAGCCCGGAGTTGGGGTTGTCTCGAGGCCGATCTCTATCGATTCGATCTGGTCATAGAGGAGGCGATCGCCAACGTGATCGAGTTCGCCTTTGAGGAGGACGAGAATGCCACCTTCGATATCCTCTGCGATCCGCTTCTCGACGGGATCCGGGTAACCATCCGGGAGCGCGGGCTCCCCTTCGATCCCAGCCAACTGCCCCGCTACAACGCTGAGGCCGACATCGAAAGTCGGTCCAATCGGGGGATGGGGATCTTCCTTATGAAGGAGATGATGGACGAGGTGACCTTCCACAACCTCGGGGCCGGGGGAAAGGAGACCATCTTCGTCAAGCGTTTCCGGACGGCCCCTGCGGCCGGAGAAGTGGCGCTGATGGAGCCGGACACGCCCCTTCCGGACTCCGGCCGGCCGAAACGCGAGGCCGTCTCCTACACCGTCCGCCTCATGGAGCCTCCGGAGGCGATCGAGATTTCCAAGTGCGCCTACCGTTCGCACGGCTACAGCTTCTTTACGGACCACATCTACTACCCCGAGCAGATCGTCGAAATGAACCGGAACGGCCATATGCCCTCCGCAGTGGCCGTGACCGATGACGGGAAATTCATGGGCCACGGCGCCCTGGTCTACCCCTTCCACGGGAGCCGGATCGCCGAGCTCACGTACATCTTCGTCAACATCGAGTACCGGGGTCAGGGGTGCATGGACCGCCTCTGCAATTTCCTCTACACGGTCCCGAAACCTTCCCCTCTGGACGGGATCTACACCTATTCCGTGACGAACCACGTCTTCACGCAACGGGTCATGGCCAAGATGGATATCCGCGCCTGCGGGTTCCTCCTCGCCACGAGCCCCGCGACGTGGCAGTTCCGGGGGATCGACGGGGACGACACGCAGCGGATCAGCGTGGCTCTGAGTTACCGGTACCTGAAGGCGCCCAAGGCGCTCGATCTGTAGCCGCCGCCGAATCATCTCGAGATGGTCCGGTCCCTTTACCGCCACCTCTCTACGGAGCACCGCTTCCCAGGGTCAGCATCGGGCCTGCCGTATCTGCCCGAGGGGCCCTCGCGGATCGAAACGGAGGTCTTCGGGCCTGAGGGATGCGCCGAGGTCCGGATCGTCCAGGCTGGCAGGGAGGTCGTCCGCGAGACCAAGCGGATCCTGCGCGATCTGTGCCTGAACCAGATCGCGGCCGTCCAGCTCTTCCTGCGGCTCGAGGACCCGAACACCTGCTTCCTCGGCCCCGAATTCGAGAAGCTGGGGTTCTTCTTCGCCGGGATCATGCCCGGGGAGATGGCCGGTGACGCCTTGATTCTCCAGTACCTCAACAACGTCCCCTTCGATTACGGCAAGGTCCAGGCCTATACCCCGGTGGCCAAGGAAGTCCTGGCCTACATCCGCGCCTGCGATCCCAACGAGGCGATCTGAAATTCCTGTTGACGCTGACGGGGGCCTGACGCCTGGGCGGTTTCGCCGGACTGGAGTGCGGCCGTCAGGGATTTTCCGGGGGGAGGAGATCCTCGATGCGGATGGTCCCGCCAGCCTCCCGCCGGAACCGGATGACGGCCCCGCCCAGGGCAGAGACCCTGTCGCCCGGTCCCACTGCCAGGGCGGCGCCCGCAGGGATGCCATGGCCGATCGTGCCGATGGGGGAGAGGGTCAGGAGGGCCTTCAGTTCCCCCCAACCCTCCGTTTCCCCGTGGGTGTCGCAGAGAAGGGGGGCCAATCCCAGGCAGTCGAAGGGCTCGGCACTCGCGTCGTCGCCGGGGTCCCCCCACCGGATCCACCGACGGGCGAGCATGATGCTTCCGGCGGAGATGCCGAAGAATGGTTTCCCCGCCCGAAAGAGGCGGCAGAGAAAGTCGATCATCCCCGTTTCCCTGAGGACCCGCATCCCCGCATCGACGTC
>CAYOGU010000301.1:0-4329 GCA_964403345.1 uncultured Syntrophus sp.
ATCCCCGGCGCAGGGGTGTTTCTTTTTGTCGCCGTGGCACTGCCGGATCTGCACCGGGGTGCATTCTTCCGGCTTCCCCTTCAGCTTCTCCGGCCGCCGGCATTTGCAGTCGCACATTTTCACGTCCTCCTTGAAGCAGTCGATCCTTCTGTCCAGCTTCTTGATGCAGCCCCCCTCGGGGCAGGACGGAAGCGCGGCCAGCTCCCCCAGGAGCCCGGCCAGTTCGTTGAGCTTATCCTTGTCTACGGCATAGTGGGTCCAGTACCCCCGCTTCTCCCCCCGGACCAGGCCCGCCTCCCGGAGCCTGCCGAGGTGCTGGGAGACGGCCGCCTCCGACACGCCCAGCCGCCCGGCCAGCGCGCCGACGCACAGGTCGTGGGTCAGAAGCAGCTTGACCAGATTCAGGCGCGTTTCGTCGGCAAGGGTTTTGAGGGCCTGGACCAGTTCCGTCATGTTCCGAGATCCATATTTTCTTTTTGTGAATTGATTTATCAGATACTAAAATGGATATCAAGACCTTTTTCGATGCGGCCTTCGGCGGAGACGGCGCTGGCCGTCCGCGCCCTGCCCTCCCCGGCTTTGAAAGCCCGGTCCCGGGCCGGCGCGGACCGTTGCAGTTCGCGGCCGCCGAAGCGCGGGAGGCCCGCCCCGCCGAAACCGGGCCAGGGAGAAGCGCCCCCGCGGCAGGGGTCAGCCGGCCCGGCCCGGCTCCTCGAAATACCCGATCCCCCTCTGATGCTGGGCGTCCTGGTAGACCTGGAGGCATCGGCCTTCCAGCCGCTCGGGAAGGTGGATCACCTTGACGACCGGCGCGTAGGCGGCGTGTTCGGGCGCGAGCGAGGCCAGGCTGTTGGGCATGTCCGTGAAGCAGCTTTCCCGCAGGAGGTTGTCGGGCTGGTCGGGGTAAAGGGCGATGGGCACGACCCGGGCCTCGACCAGGTCGCTGAAGAAGTGGGTCCCCAGGGAAACCTCCGGCGTGAACCCGTCCTGCTCGAAGGCGATCTCGGCCAGGATCAGGGTGTGGTTGATGTCCTGGTAGCCGACGCGCACCCCGAGGTTGATGTCGTTGCTCCCCCAGCGGCCCGGCCCGAACATGCCGAAGCGCTTGTCCTCCAGGACGCGGTTGAGGCGGCTCACCACGCGGCCGACGGCCATCTTGTCCTCGTACGACGACAGGCGGCCGTAGGCCTTGGGATCGACGTACACGAGGTACTCGATGTCGCGCACGATGCTGCTGGTGACCACGCGGTTGTTCCGGAACAGGACCGATTCCGGGGGCACGTCCTCCTTCACGGGCACCTCGGCCAGCTCGTCCGCGACCGAGAGGGTCCGGCACTGGAGCAGGTAGAGCTTGTCGCCGTCCCAGAGGAATTCCATGTCCACCGGCCGTCCGTAGGCCGCCTCGAGCTTGCGGAGGACCTTTTTCATGAGGTGCACGAAAGGCGTGCGCGTCAGGAAATTGTCGAAAGTGATGCAGCTCTTCTCCACGTCGACTTCCTGGGTCACGAAAAGCGGCGACGAGAGCCACCCCTCCCGGTTCACGGACAGGGCGAGGAACTGGTAGTCGGGTCCCACGAGCTTCATGACCTCGCAGAAGTCGTGGGATTCCAGGGCGCCGGTCTTGAGGTTGAGCAGTTCGACCATTCGCTGCGAATACTTCATGATCTGGGTGGCGCCCGATTCCGGCCGCAGTTGCGGATGGCTCAGGGGGACCAGCCGGGGATACCCCTGGCCGACCCGGTCGACGGCCGTGGTCCCCAGGCCGAACACCAGCCGGACGATCCCCTCCTCCTTGCGGATGCGGAAGGTCCAGCGGTAGGGGTTGCTCGAGAAGGCCACCCCGGCGGCGAAGGGGAAGAAGTAGTCGCCGAAGCGCCTGCCGACCACCTTCTGCACCAGGACGCTCATCTTCTCGTCGTAGTCGATCAGCTTGTGGTCCCGGCGGTAGAGGATGGGGGCCTGCGCGTAGGTGCTCATGTGGACCCGCTTGAGTCCCTCGATGAAGGCGGCCAGGCGCGTGTCCAGGTCCCCCTGGTTGGCCACGAACACCGAGTCGTACTTCCCGGAAAAGGCGAACCCGAAATTGTCCTCCAGGAGGCTGGAAGAGCGCAGGATCAGCGGATGCTCCCCGATGCCGGCCAGGAATTCACGGAACATCTTCACGATGTCCGGCGGGAACGAGGCCTTGGCGAAGACCCCGCCGATATTGCGGTAGTTCTCGGCGATGGCCTCGTAGGTGTTGTACTTCTGGCTGTAGAAGCTGTACAGGCCGTTGAAGTCCGTGAAGTCGGAGAATATGCCCGAGTTGAAATAGTAGGACTCCGGAACCCGGACGTACTGCTCCAGCTCGGGATCGCGCTCCATCAGGCGCGGCAGGAGGATCTTGTGGGCGAGCATCAGCCCTGTCGCCTTCCCGCCGATCCTGCCCGGCCGGCGCGGCGTCGAGAAGGTGTTGGCGAGCATCTCGTCGATGTCGCGGATGGTGAGGTAGCGCTTGGCGATGCCGATGATGGGCAGGTGGTTGGAGATGAAGTGGTTGATGAGGGCCACGCGGACCCCCTCGGCCTCGCTCTCGTTGATGAACAGGTCCCCCTGGGGGATCTCGCAGAACTCCCGCAGGGCCTTGCGGATCTTCCCGGTGGTCACCCCCTCGGTGTTGACCACCCGGTTGAGCTTTTGGAACAGGTCGTTCTTGCGGGCCAGGTTGATGTAGTTGCTGATGGCCTCGTCGGAAAAATGGCTGAAGAAGTGCAGGTCGATCAGGGCATCGGTATAGGCGCGGAGGTTCTCCCCGGTGACCGGCTTCCCCTTGGCTTCGAGCGTGGCCCGGGCCTCGCGTTCGATGGCCTCCGCGGTGGCGTAGCCCTTTTCCTGGAGCGCCTTGAGGAACAGGGCGCGTATCGCCTCCAGGAGGCCGGGGTAGCGCATCATCTCCTGGAATGCCCGGTAAATGCGAACGATATCCATAAGTCTTCCACGGCCGCCGGAGCGGCGTCCCGCCCCCCCCGAAAACCGGTCCGCCCGGCAAGGCGGCGTTCCGGCACGATCGCCCCATCCCGCCTGTTTGCGGACCCGGTCACGCCCGGCGATCCCGCATGACAATCATATAGGATATCCCGGGCCGTTTGCAAAGGCAATTTGCCCCGGCCGGCGGGGACAGGGGGTGCGGGCGCACCGGACGCCGGCAAGGCGCTCCGCGGACCGGAGCCGCGCGACAGGCCGCCGGCCCGTCGGGGGGGCGGACGGCGCGCCCGGGCGGCGCTCCATGGCTTCCCGTCCGGTTTCGCCCGGCGCCGCTGCGTCCCGATTCGGCGCCCCGCCCGCTTTATCCTGCGTTCGGCAATATCCGTGCCTGGATTATCCTTGCGATTGGCATGGTTGTTTTCACGGAGGCCCTTGAAGCCCCCGGCCCCGCTGTCCACTTTATGGGCAGGATGTCCGCCGGGTTGACAGCGGCCCCTGCGCCCGCGGGACAGGACCGAGGCCGCGCCCGGCGAAGCGGCCGGGTCCCACTCCCCATCGGCGCAGGCGGTCCGTCATGGTTGAGGAGGTTGATATGGCTGAGGGGCGAGGATTCGAACCTCAATAAGCAGATCCAGAGTCTGCTGTCCTGCCGTTGGACGACCCCTCAGCAGGCCGAAAAAAACCCCGGGAACTTTCGGTTCGCCGGGGCTTCGATTCCACTCTTGAAGGTCTTCTCAGAAATATCCGAACCCCGGCGAATTGCAGGCCCGCCTGCGCTGGCAACGCTGGAGAAACCGGATATGTTCGAGACGCCTGGACATGCGTCTGCATCTAGCCAAAAAATCGCAGAATGTCAACAGAAATCCTTCGGATGCCGGCCCTTCCCTGCGGAAGCGGCTTCCGTTCGAAGATCGGGCGGCGGCTCGTTTTTGCCGAAGATGGATTTCGTGGCGCTGCCGAGGATCATTATGGATTGAAAACAGCCCGTCAGTCGGTTATAGTCTCCACCATCCCCAGCGGTCGATTTTGAAAAGCCCGGATGCCGGCGATTGCGAAAAATGGAGCCCTTTATCCGCGACACTGGCCCGAATCGTTCCCTGCAGGCAAACCGATGATGAAATCCCGTCCCTCCCTGGATTCCCGCCGCAATCCTTTCCGGAAGGGAAGACTCCCGCTCCGGTCGCTGGCGATCCCGGCCGCGGCCGCGCTCGCCGTCGTCCTTTAGCTCCATCGGGGCCTCCATGTACGGCGCCAATCATCCGGACCTGACCCGGCCCGACATGGAGCGGTTGCCGTTCGAAAAGGGCCTCCTGCCCTGCCGTTCGGCCGCGGCCGCATCCGCTGGTCTTCGTCTTCCTTGCCCCC
>CAYOGU010000302.1:0-4314 GCA_964403345.1 uncultured Syntrophus sp.
AACGGCGTGAAGTCCATTACCTCCAGCAGCATCGAAGGGGAGTCCCGGATCACCATCGAATTCGTTCTCGAGAGGAACATCGACCTGGCCGTCCAGGATGTCCGGGAGAAGGTGGCCCTGATCCGCAACAAACTGCCCGATGAGATCGAGGAGCCCAGGATCGCCAAGGTCGATCCCGATGCCACGGCGGTCATGTGGCTGAACCTCTCGGGTCAGAAGACGATCCGCGAGCTTTCCACCTATGTCGATGAGGTGCTCAAGGAACAGCTCCAGAGGATCGACGGCGTCGGAGACATCCAGTTGGGTGGTCTCCAGCTCAGGCAGGTCAGGGTCTGGCTGGACGCCAAGAAACTCCGGGCCTACGGGATCGCCGCAAACGATGTCATGACCGCCCTCAAGCGGGAGAACATCGAACTTCCCGGCGGCCGGATCGAGAGCCAGACCAAGGAGTACACGATCAAGGTCAAGGGGGAGTTTCCCACCGCCACCGAATTCAACGACGTGATCGTCGCCTACGACAAGGGAATCCCTGTTCGCATCCGGGACATCGGCAAGGTGGAGGACGGGATGGAGGAGCGGCGCTCCATCGCACGCTATAACGGCATTCCCGCTGTCGGACTGGGGATCCAGAAACAGTCCGGGACGAACACGGTGGCCGTCGTCAATGCGGTCAAGGCGGAGATCGCCAAGATCAACAAGACCCTCCCGCCGGGGATGACCCTGAACATCGCCATCGATCAGTCCATCTTCATCCGCCGTTCCATCGACGAGGTGCAGAAACACCTGATCCTGGGAAGTTTCTTCGCGGTCCTGGCGGTTTTCATCTTCCTCGGGAACGTCCGGACGACGCTGATCAGCGCGGTGGCCCTGCCGATCTCGATCATCGCGACCTTCGCCTTGATCCGGGCCTTCGGGTTCACCTTCAACAACATGACGATGCTGGCCCTGACGCTCTCGGTGGGGCTCCTCATCGACGATGCGATCATCGTCATCGAGAATATCTACCGCCACGTCGAGGAGGGGATGGCGCCGCGCGAGGCGGCCACCTTCGCCACATCGGAGATCGGCCTGGCGGTCATGGCGACGACCTTCGCGATCGTCGCGATCTTCCTCCCCGTGGCCTTCATGAAGGGGATGATCGGCCGGTTCTTCCTCCAGTTCGCCCTGACCGTCGTCTTCTCGGTCCTGGTTTCCCTTCTGGTCTCCTTCACCCTCACGCCCATGCTGGCCTCGATCTTCCTGAAACGGGTCCACCCGGCCGGGGAAACGGAGAGAGGGGCGACGGTTCCCCTGACGCCGCGCGGCCTTATGGGACGTCTGGCGGACGGCTTCGACAGGGGGTACCGGAAGATGGAGGGGGGCTACCGCCGTCTGCTGGCCTTTTCCCTCGACCACCGCGGGATGATGCTCGTAGGGGCCGTGATTCTCTTTGCCGGCAGCCTCTACATGACCCGGTTCATCGGGAAGGAGTTCACCCCGCCGGAGGATCAGGGGCAGTTCATGGTCCGTCTGGAAGCGCCCATCGACTATTCGGTGGAGAAGGCCGATGAGCTTTTCCGTCCGGCGGAGAAGATTCTGCGGGAGATGCCGGAGGTTCAGGCGGTGTTTTACCGGCTGGGAATCGGCGGCGCGATCAACCGGGCGGTCATCATGACCCGGCTCATTCCGAAGAAGGACCGGAAGAAGACCCAGATGGACCTTAAAAAAGAGATCCGCCAGAAGTTGAGTCGGTTCCCGGGTCTCAAGGTCTCCGCAGAGGACTTCTCCATGATCGGCGGCGGTCAGCGACAGGTGCCGATCCAGTACAGCGTCCGCGGGCCGGACCTGGCGTCGCTCCAGACCTATACCCGTCAGATCGCCAGCGAATTCGGCAAGATTCCAGGTATCGTCGACGTGGACACCTCCCTGGAGATGGGCAAGCCCGAGCTCAAGGTCTTCATCGACCGGGACAAGGCGGCCGACCTGGGAGTGGATGTGGCGACGATCACCGAGGCGATCAATGTCCTGATCAGCGGTGAGACGGACATCACCAAGTTCAAGGACGAGTCGCGCGGAAAGCGCTACGACCTCAGGATCCGCCTCTTCCCGGAAGAGCGGAGCAACCCGGACGATCTGGGAAGGCTCTACGTGCGGGCGCGGGACGGGAGGCTCATCGAACTGAGCAACCTCGTCCGGATTCAGGAGGGGGGAGGCCCGAGCGTGATCAACCGTGTCGATCGGCAGCGGGCGATCACCCTTTTTGCCAGCCTCGAAGGGATCCCCATGGGGCAGGCCATCGAGGAGCTCAACGCCATCGCCGGCAGGATCCTGCCGATGGATTATTTCCCGAAATACAAGGGACAGGCCGACACGATGGCCGAATCCTTCGGCTTCCTGATGTTCGCGATCCTTCTCGGAGTCGTCATGGCCTACATGGTTCT
The DNA here is from genome assembly GCA_964403345.1 of uncultured Syntrophus sp. Lineage (GTDB taxonomy): Bacteria > Desulfobacterota > Syntrophia > Syntrophales > UBA5619 > JAKAFS01. Next base: position 2,421 of record CAYOGU010000302.1, read on the forward strand.
GGCCGCCCAGTTCGAGAGCTTCATACACCCCTTCACGGTCCTTCTGGCGATGCCCCTCTCGTTCATCGGAGCCTTTGGAGCCCTTCTCCTGACGGGGAAGACGATCAGCATCTTCAGCTTCATTGGCCTCATCCTGCTGATGGGATTGGTGAAGAAGAATGCGATCCTCCTCGTTGATTACACGAACGTCCTCAGGGCGCGGGGCGTGTCCCGACGGGAGGCGATCCTTCAGGCCGGCCCGGTCCGGCTCCGGCCGATCCTCATGACGACCTTCGCCATGGTCTTCGGGATGCTTCCGGTCGCCTTCGGGATGGGAGAGGGGGCGGAGACCCGTTCTCCCATGGGGATCACCGTCATCGGGGGGCTGCTCACCTCGCTCTTCCTCACGCTCGTGGTCGTCCCGGCCGCCTACGACCTCTTCGACGACGGGCGGCACTTCTTGACGCGGCGCCGCAGGAAAAAGGCGGATCAGGCGGAAAAAATGGAGGGACCGCCGCTCGACGAGGCAAAACAACCCTGAAACCGGCGGGAATGCCCTGGGCGGGCCGGGCATTCCCGTTTTCCACGTGGTTTATGACCGCAAGCGCGCCGTGTCCGTTTGACCATGACCGTTTCAAAGAAGGCCGCTGAAGACCCTGCCGCTGTCGTGCCGGCCCCTCCGGAAAGCCGACGCATGCTCTTTGCCGTCCTCGGTCCCTTCGCCTGCGGCTATCTCCTCTCCTATGTCCTCCGGAACGTCAACGCCGTCATCGCGCCTGATCTGGTGGCGTCTTTCGGTCTGGACGCCTCTGACCTGGGCCTGCTCACGAGTTCCTATTTCTTCACCTTTGCGCTTTTCCAGCCCATGCTCGGTGCGCTCCTGGACCGCTTCGGGCCGCGCCGCGTCCAGGGAAGCCTGTTGATCGTCGCGGCTGCGGGCTCGTTCCTCTTCGCCTGGAGCGCCTCGACGCCATTTCTGATTGTCGGCCGCTGTCTCATCGGGCTGGGGGTCAGCGCCTGCCTAATGGCCGGTTTTCAGGCCAACGCCCTCTGGTTCGAGCGCCATCGACTGGCGGCCATGAATGCCTGGATTCTGGCGGGCGGAGGGATCGGCGCCGTCTTCTCAACGGTGCCTGTGGAGTGGGCTCTGCAATGGACCGACTGGCGTTCCCTTTTCACCGTCTTTGCCGTCGCCTTTGCCGCCGTCAGCGCCGTGATCTTCACCTCCGTTCCGGAACGGCACGGCCCGACGGTCCGTGTGACGCTGGCGGAGCAGTTCAAAGGATTCAGGCAAATCGGGGCAAGTCGCGAATTTTGGCGGATCGCGCCGCTCGCCACCCTGTCCCAATCCACCTTCATGTCCCTTCAGGGACTCTGGGCGGCTGAGTGGATGAGGGACGTCGGGGGATACGGCCGCGCCGAGACCGCCGATTACCTGCTTATTGCCGCCGCCTCGATGGTGGCCGGGCACCTGATCATGGGGAACTTGGCCGCCCGCCCGGGGCGTTCCGGATACGGAGCCGCCTATGTGGTGGGGGGCGGGATCGGAGTGGCTGTGCTGGTCCAGGCCGCGCTGGCCCTGGGATGCAAGGGGATGCCGATCACGCTCTGGGCTCTTTTCGGATTTCTTGGGACGGCGGGGACGGTGAATTTCGCCATCCTCACCCAGGCCTTTCCGGTCGCGATGGCGGGCCGGGCCAACACGGCCCTCAACCTGATAATCTTTGTCGCCACCTTCCTGGTGCAATGGGGCATGGGCGTCGTGATCAACCGTTTTCCCGCCGCCAGCGGACATTATGCCCCGGAGGGTTACGGGATCGCCTTCGGCGTGATGGTCCTCCTGCAGACTGCAGCACTGATCCGGTTTCTGCGCCGGCCTCCGGGAGGAACCTTGCCGATGCCGACCCCTCCCGAT
>CAYOGU010000303.1:0-4304 GCA_964403345.1 uncultured Syntrophus sp.
CAGGCTGTCGGGTGAAAAGCCGCCCGGGAAAAGCAGGCAGTCGATGTCGGCGGCATTGAGTTCCTCTATCCGGCCGATGCGGTGCCGTCTCCCTTCGGGCATGACTGGGATCGGAACCGGGTGGCCGAAACGGCCCGTGACCGGCTTTTCCGCCAGAGAAGGGCGGGGGTGAAGCCCCATCTGGACCGGGACGACAACGATCCCGGCACCTTCCTCGCTGAGCCGCAGCAACGGGTAAAGGAGCTCGATGTCCTCGAATTCGTTCGCCACGATCATGACCACCTGCTTGCCTGCAAGTGTTTCAGTCAATATTCTTCCTCCTCGATCTGGAATTTTGTTTCCCTGGGGTCCGGACATCAGACCCTTGCCCTTCAAGGGCCCCTTCTCATCCCCCTTCCGCAGGGGTGAAGATGAAGACCTCGTCGCCCTCGCGAAGGGGATGGCCTGCCTCCACCCGTTGTCCGTTGACCAGGACCGCCAGACAGACATGAGCGGGTAGGGAGAGCCGTTCGATCAGACGGCCGACCGTGGCCTCCCCGTCGAAGTCCACCGAAAGGGCTTTTCCGTCTTTCGGGTCGGAAGAAACGGAAATTCCGAAGAGCTCAACGGCGACTTTCATGGACGGCCTCGCGGTCCGACGGCTCCAACCCCAACTCCTCCAGTTTGGCGTTGGTGGGGATCCCCTGGGGGGTCCATCCCCGACATTGGTAGTATTCGTCCAGCATCCCTTCGAGCTCGACGACCCGGTTCGCGCTGGGGCCTTCCGTCTGGGGTTCTTGGAGCAGCCGGAGGGGCAGCGTGTCCTGGCGGCGGTCGAATCCCGCCCTGACCATAAAGAGCCGCTCGGCGTTCAGGATGCGCTCGCCAGCCCGGGTGAGTTCCTCAAGGGTGTAGCCCGCCCCGGTGACGGTGTTGAGGTATTCCAGGATGCCGTCGGGCAGGATGTCCAGATCCTGACGCAGGAGGTTGCGGATGCTGAACATGATGCAGATCCCGGTGGCGTCGATCAGGCTGAAGACGTCCTGCCAGCACTTGACCAGGGGGCCTTTGCCCTGCCACGCGTGGCGGTCGCTCGGCTTGGGGATTCCCACCATCTCCGTGTAACCCATGTGGGCACGGCAGTGGGAGGCCCCGATAGGGGAGGTGGCGTAGGCCAGCCCCATCCCCTGAAGCCCGCGCGGATCGTAACCGGCCAGTTCCATCTTCTTGGCGACCATCGCCAGTTCCGGATGGCCGTACCGCTCGGCCAGGCGATAGCTGCCTTCGGCGAGTTGGTCGCCGAACCCCTCCCTGAGGCCGGTCATCCGCGTCAGTTCCACGAGCCGTGATCCGTCCCCCCATCGTACGGGTTTTTCGGTCTGGCCCTCGTCGAGGATGCCGCGATCGTAGAGTTCCATGGCGCAGGCGATGGTCACTCCCATGGACATGGTGTCGATCCCGAGCTCGTTGCAGAGGTAGTTGGCTTTAGTGATGGCGGCCAAGTCGTCGACCATGCACATGGAACCGAGAGCGAAACCCGTCTCGAACTCGGGCCCTTCGCCCGCCCCGGCAAATTCAGGCGGCTCCGACACCCGGGTGACCCGTCCGCAGGCGATCGGACAGGCCCAGCAGGCGCTGGTCTTTTCCAGGTACTTTTCGGTCAGGGCCTGACCACTGATGGCCTGCCATCCGTTGAAGGTGCCCATCTGGTAGTTCTTCGTGGGAAGGACACCGTGCTTTTGGGTCAGGGGGACCATGACCCCGAGGGTGCCGTGCTGGCTGAGCGGCGACGGATGGGCCTTGGCCGCCTCCCGGAACCGGCCCATCACCCGCCTCTGGATCCGATCGAAGCCCTCCCGGTCGGCCACCTGGACCTGGGTGCTGCCACGAACCACGACGGCCTTGAGATTCTTCGAGCCCATCACGGCGCCCACGCCGCCGCGGCCGGCCGCACGGTCCCTGTCGTTCATGACGCAGGCGAACAGGACCCCCCTTTCTCCGGCGGGGCCGATGCAGGCGACGCGGGCTTGTGGGTCGGTTTCGGCGAGCAACCGGTCCGTCGTTTCGGGGACTTCCAGCCCCCAGAGATGGGCGGCCAATCGCAGTTCGATGCGGCCGTCCTGGATCCAAAGATAGGCCGGTTGGGCGGACCTGCCGGTGATGATCAGGGCGTCGAACCCGCAGAGCTTGAATTCCCTGGGGAAGCGTCCGCCCGAATTGGAGCAGGTGAGGGAGCCCGTCAGAGGGCTTTTGGTCGTGATCATGTAGCGTCCGCCCGTGGGCGTCGTTGTCCCGGTCAGGGGACCGGTGGTCATGATCAGGGCGTTCTCGGGCGAAAGGGGATCGCAATGGGGGTCGACAAGGCGGTTCAAAAAATAGATCCCCAGGCCGCGTCCGCCCACGTAATCCCGGGCTGCCGATGGATCCAGCGGCTCGCTGTCGATTCTGCCCGAGGACAGATCGACCCTGAGGACCTTACCTTGCCAACCGAACATGCACGAACCTCCCGCTTCCTGATCCTTGACGGGTCAGGGACCGCACCCCTTCCTAAATTTGAAAATTCTCCTTTTCTTCAATGTTCTTCATCATGTTGTCGACCACCCTGCGGCTGACGTTGTCGATATCCTCGGTCAGGCAGGCGCAGGCACCCTCGCAGTCCCCCGCCTTGATCCGTTCGACGATTTTCCGATGGGTCGTCATGGCCTGCTCCGATCCCCGGGAGAAGAGGGTGTCGACCTGGTATTTCAGATAGATCAGATCGAACAGCCTATGCAACGTCGTATAGGTGATGGGCGCCTGGGCGAACGAGGCCAGGGTCAGATGGAATTCCCGGGCGGCCATGAACTGCTTCTTGTGGTAGTCCGAACGGTGGGTTTCCTCGTAATGGTTGAGGGCCTTTTCGATCTTCTTGATGGCCCCGTCGGTCAGGTGTTCGAAGGATTGTCTGAGCAGATCCACCTCGATCGTCCGGCGCAGCCGGTAGATCTCCTTGATTTCGTTCAGGCTGACCGGTTCCAGGAAGAATCCCCGGTTGTTTTCGTGCCGGACCAGCCCTTGGAACTCGAGCCATTTCAAGGCCTGGATCACGGGGGTCGGACTCATCTTCATCTCTTCGGCCAGGTCGGAGTAGTAGATCTTCTGCCCCGGGGAGATCTCGTTGAAGAAAAGCTTGCGACGGATGCCGTTATAGGCCTTGAGGGTCAGGGCCTCCTGGGATCCGGTCTCTTTCTTCCTGCCCTTGGTCAACGGTTTTTTCGCCATGTCCAGTCTTCCGTTCGCAGTTACCGCTTCGGCGACGGGGAAAATCCTTATCCGGACGCCGGAGAGCGCCGGTATCCCGGTTGCCGGAGGGGAAAATTCCCCTGAATGCACAAATAATTGGTTGAGTCCTTTCCGTATCGGGTTTATAATAAATTTAGAATAAAATTTATTTTTAGATATACATTTTAAATTGTCGTGTCAAGACCTTTTTGAGTCGGCATCCCGTTTCCCCCTGTCCGGCCGTGCCTGGGACGGCAACTGAGGGGGGATCGGGGTGGATAAGAAATCGGTTTTCAGAGTCGCCTATCCTGGGCCATGGGCGTTCCGAGCCTTGCGCTTGGGGCGCATGGCCGGGATCGGGCGGGAAAGGAGAGAGGCATGCCTCTGATTGAAATCCATCTTCTGGAGGGACGGTCTGACGAACAGAAAAAGGTTCTCCTGACGGCGGTGACGAAAGCCGTCCATGATTCCATCGGGGCCCCGCTGGAGACGATCCGGGTCTGGATCCAGGAGATGCCGCCGAAGGCGTTCATGGTTGCCGGCGTACTGGCGGCGGACCGGAAGCGATAGGCCACGGTCAGGAAGGATATCCGGCTGTTCCCCGCAGCAGCGACCCCTTCTTCAAAACCCTTCGGCCGCGATCGACGCCGCCGGAAGGCGTGGCATGCCCAGAGAGAAAAGAACCGTTTCCCCGGAGATCCGAGGCGGTTTCCGGGGGAGTCGGGGGTCGCTGTCCGGTTCGTGGACGGCTTGTACAGGAGGCTGATCTCGGCCATCCGGGACCGAATGGACGCGGCATTGGCCAGAAGGCGGATCCAGGGAAGGGTCGCATCAGAAACCGACGTTTCCCCTTTGTTCCACCGTCATCCGGGACGTCTCTCTCTGTGGTCGTCAAAGGGCATGCCGAAGCTTCTCGGGTCGTATTGCCCGCAGCCCATCGCTCTTGGTGGAACGAGACAACGGGAGAGGGGTTACAATCCCGGTTGGGTTTCTCCGGCCGCTGTTGTTTTTTCGACTTGAACGGATGCCCGCTCTGTTATATTAACAGTAATATCCACCGCAGG
>CAYOGU010000304.1:0-4303 GCA_964403345.1 uncultured Syntrophus sp.
TCTCCGGTGAATTCGCGCTGTCTCAGTTTTCCGCTGCAGGAGCCGTTCCGGAAAGGTAGCGGCCGAGCTCGGCCATGATCGTTTCCGGGTTGATGGGCTTCTCGATGTAGCCGTTGCATCCGGCGGCCAAAAGACGCTCCCGGTCCCCCGACATGGCGTAGGAGGTGATCGCGATGATCGGGATTGCGGCGCTGGCCCGCTCGGCCCGAATCCGGCGGATCGCCTCGAGGCCGTCGATGCCGGGAAGCTGGATGTCCATCAGGATCAGGTCGGTCTGCTGCTCGGCCGCCATGGCCACGCCCTCCTCCCCGGTCACGGCCTTGATGGCTCGGTGCCCCATCTTATCAAGAATGTAACACATCAGGTACATGTTCCTCTCGTTGTCTTCCACCACCAGGACGTTTTTCATAGGGTTTCCTTATCTGTTCCATCCTCAGCGGGCAGGGTCACGGTGAAGACGCTCCCGCTTCCGAATTCGCTCTCGACCGCGATCCCGCCGTCCAAGAGCGCCATGATCTTCTTCGAGAGGTAGAGCCCCAGCCCCGTCCCCTCGTGTTTGGGCATGTCGGCGGAGGTGATCTGGCTGAAGAACTGGAAGAGCCGGCCCATGTCCTCAGGCCGGATCCCCGGGCCGGTGTCCCGGACGGCGACCCGCACGGCGCCGTCCTGCACCGCCGCGGTCACGCGCACCTCTCCGCGCTCGGTGAACTTGACGGCGTTCCCCACCAGGTTGACCAGGACCTGGCGGAGGCGGCGCTCGTCGCTCCGGACGATCAGGGTCTCCGGCCCGTCGACGGCAACGGCGATTCCCTTGCGCAGCGCGGCGGGCTGCGCAAGGGCCGCGACCTCGAGGATCAGGGCCATCAGGTCGAAATCGGCCGGGTTGACTTCGATCTTGCCGGCCTCGATCTTGCTCAGGTCGATGATGTCCGTGATCAGGTCCAGCAGGTGCCGAGAGCTCCCCTTGACCATGCCGAGCTGTTTCTTCTGCTCGTCGTTGAGGGGCCCGGGCAGGCCCTGGAGCAGGATCCCGGTGAAGCCGATGATGGAGTTGAGGGGGGTGCGCAGTTCGTGGCTCATCGAGGCGATGAAAAGGGACTTGAGCCGGTCCAGTTCCTTGAGCCTCTCGTTGGCCGCCTCGATCTCGTTCTTGGCCCGGCTCATCTCATCCAAAAGGGCCTTCAAGGCCAGTTGCGACCGCTCCAGTTCGGCGGTCCGCTCCCGGACCATGTCCTCGAGGTGAAGGCGGTGCCGCTCCAGTTCCGACTCGGTCTTCTTGCGTTCGGTGATGTCGCGGATGATCGTCAGGAGGCACGGCTCGTTGGCCAGCTCCAGGCTCTCGCCGGAAACCAGGCCGTCCAGGATCTTTCCCGACTTCGTCCGGTAGCGGGTCTCCATGTCCCGCACCCTTCCATCCCTTTTCACGGCAGCGGCATAGCCTTCCCGTTCCTCGGCGCTGGCCCAGAGCCCCAACTCCTCCACCGTGCGGCCGACAGCCTCCTCGCGCGTGTATCCCGTTTCACGGACGAAGACCTCGTTGACCTCAAGCAAACTCCCATCGCTCTGCCGGGTGATGACGATGGTGTCGGGCGTGGCGTGGAAGGCCTTGAAGAACTTCTCCTCCGAGGCGCGCAGGGCCTGCTCCATCCGCTTGCGCTTCTCCTCCTCCGCGACGATGACCCAGGCCTTGAAGGCGAGCACGGAGAAGAGGATTCCGCCCAGGAAGATCGCGCAGACCACCAGGATCAGCTTGTTCCGGTAGGAGGAGAGGGTCGAGAGGGCCTCGCTTTCGGCGGAGGCCACGGCGACGGACCAGAAGGTATTCCCCAGGCGGATGGGGAGATACACGGCGTGCTTCTTGACGGGTCCGACCGCATCTTTGCCGATCCGGTCGAAGGTGTAGGTGGCAACCCCCTGATGGCCCTGGATCATCTCCCGCACCATGGGCATGATCGAGGGAAAGTCCCGGACATTCTCGTAGATCGGCTTCCCGGTGAAACCCGGAACCGGGCTGTAGAGCTGCCTCCCGTCACGGCTGATCACCCAGGCGTAGCCCGTCGTGCCGATCCGGATGGTGTCCAGGTAGCGCTTCGTCAGGCCCTCGAAATCGATCACGACAGCAATCGTTCCTTTGAAGCGATCGCCCTGGAAGACCGGTACATGGAGTGCCACGCCGTCGAACCCCTGGACGGCGCGGAAGACGTCGCTCACCACGGGCATGCGGTTCTTCAGGATCTCCCGCACGTGCACCTGGCTCGAGATGTTGCTCCCGATGGAGGGGCTGTGGGGGACGGTGTGGAGGATGATGCCGTTCTCGTCCACTCGGGTGACGGACCGGATCTGCCCCAGGTGCGCCTCGAAGAGGAATCCCATGTACCGCTTCCCGGCTGCGTCGATTTCGACAATCTCCTGCATGCGGGCCAGGGAAATCAGGATGCCGGTCCAAGTGCCGAAGAAATCCTCGATCCCCTGGGCGGCCTGCCGGGCATGGATCAACTGCTGCTCGTTGAGCCTGTCGATGGCGTTCTTCCGGGCCTCGTCGTAGAAGGTGTGGAAGAGGAAGACTGAAAGGCCGACGAAAACGGCGACGAGCAGGAGAGGGAGTTTTTTTCTCATGTCATTGTGAACCCCAAAGGTTGGCATGACCGCAAGGGAGCCTGATCGAATCAATGGCCATGGGAACTTCCTGCTTTCTGCAACGATGCCCGGCAGGGGCCCGCTCCGGCAGGGCCAGAAACGGGAAGCGATTATAGCCGAGCATCCCCCTGTCGTCAATGGAGACTTCCGGCGGCTGGTGACTCATTTTGTGTCGTACGACACAGGGCAAACGGAGTCACTGCCTTCCGGCGGTTCCGAGGGGCATCGACGGGATTTCGGGCCGTGATGTTCACGGATGACCCCGGCATGATTTACAGCGTGACAGTCCTGAAGGGTCGTTGCCACCTTCCCAGCGTGGTGGGCAGCAGATGGTTTTGCGGAGCAATCGGTGGACTCGGTACGATGAAATGAGTTATCTTGCCGAACTCACATGCTAATCAAAGACAATCCGAAACGTTTTCCGGTCATTCGCCCCCTCAGGCCGGGGGCTTCCCTCCCTGCTTGGCCCGCTCAAGGGCCTCGTCCAGCGTCTCCTTCAGGGCATTCATGGTCTGAACGATCAGATCCCTCTCCTCGGCGGTGAAGGCCGGAAATGCCAGATCAGCGATCCGGCGCTCCAGCGCTCCCAGACCGTTGACCAGGGCCTCGGCCCTGGTCCGCCTGCGCGTGGCCGTCCGCGTGGGGGCCTGATGGGACGCGATCTTGGCCTGCTGCTCCCGGTATTTCCTGAACCGGGTCAGCATGCCCCGCTCCTGCTTCTTCCGGGCGATCCCGAATCGTGTCGAACGACGAGAAGAAGTGCGCCACCCTGGGACAGTCTCAGAAAAATCCAAACGAGATCGGGATGCTGCCCGATTGCCCCCGGCCGACCGCCGACGGCGTCTGCCTCGGCCCCTATAAGCAGTACGCCCTGACCCACCCCTGGCATGATTACGAGCAGGACTACTATACCATGGCGGCCAAGTGCGCCGACTGGGGCAAGGATGTCTGCGGCTGCGGCGACCAGTGCTGGGATAAGGAATGGAAAACTAGACTCCATCCAGTTTGTCCGGACACCTACACCACCCCGACGCACCCGCTCTTGGGCAAGCAGATCACCCTCAAATCCAGCGGCTGCTCGCCCTTCAACCCCAACTACCTGGGGGCCAAGAACCCGCCCCCGTCTAAAGACGACAGGGCCTTGGCGCAGGTGGTCTGCGATCCCCTGGGGGATCCCAACGGGGAGAGCAAATACCCCTGTCAGAACAAGTGGCCCGAGGAGTACAAGGAATACGTCAGGAGGATCGTCGCGGTGGTCCCCCATGCCTACACCTGGCAGTACCATGACGGCTCCAGCCTGACGAGTTGCGACACCGTGGCGGACCAATCCTTTACCGTCACCATCGGGCCACGGACGAAAGCCACCAAGGGGAATGCCTACGCCGTGGGTTTCAATTCAAACCCGGTCTCGAGAGGCACCATCACCGTCGGCAGGGGGACCCCTTCGGAGTTTGCCGGGGGCGTCAGGCAGGAACACCCCCTGCAACCCGGAGACAAGGTGACGATCGAGAATAATTGCCCGGCCGGCTCACCCAACAAAAAGGTTTCCTGCACGGCCACCTACGATGCCTCAAAAGGGCTGGTGTCGGACGACAAGACGGACGGCGCTGTTTGAATTCCCCTGCAAACAGCGGCATCAACTGGGGTGACAACAGAAACGTCCAGA
>CAYOGU010000305.1:0-4297 GCA_964403345.1 uncultured Syntrophus sp.
GGCGGCGCGCGACCACTTCCTCATGAGCGTCCGGCTCCCCGGGGCTTTTCCCGTGCCGCTGCCGGGGCAGTTCGTCATGGTCCGCGAGGTCGGCCGGTCCGTGCCGCTGTTGGCCCGGCCCCTGAGCGTCCTGGGCTTCAAGGTCCATCCGGATCACAGCGTCCTGGAGCTCCTGTACCGCGTGGTCGGCGAGGGCACGTCGCTGCTTTCCCGGTTGAAGCCCGGGGAAGGGCTGTCGGTGATGGGACCCCTCGGCAGGGGGTTCGCCCCTCCGGACGGGGCCAGGCAGGTCCTCTTCTTGGCGGGCGGGGTCGGCGTGGCCCCGCTGGCCTACCTGCTCACCGGCGGCCTGATGACCTCCGAGGCCGGCCGCAGCCTCCGGAAGGTCTTCTACCTCGGGGCCAGGAGCATGGAGCTGCTCGCATGTCTGGACAGGCTGCAGGATTCCTGCGAGCTGGGGGTCTGCACCGACGACGGCAGCCGCGGATATTGCGGGTCCGTGACGGACCTGCTGGCCCGCGACCTGGACGGCTACGACCCGGGGCAGACCCTGATCTACGCCTGCGGGCCGACCCCCATGATCCGCTCCCTGAAGGCCCTTCTGAAGGCGCGCCCCATCCCCTGCCAGGTTTCCCTGGAGGAGCGGATGGCCTGCGGCCTTGGGGCCTGCCTGGGCTGCGCGGTGGCGGTCCGCCGGCAGGGACAAGGGCAGGGGATCGAATACAGACGGGTCTGCAAGGACGGTCCCGTCTTCGACCTCGAAGAGGTCAACCCTTGAAGAACATGTTGAAACAAGGTGGGCAACTAATGGATTCTGCTAGTGAACTTAAGGACGCCGCAGGACCGGACCTTTCGGTCGGCATCGGCCGGCTGACGCTCAAGAACCCCGTCATGACGGCTTCGGGGACCTTCGGCTACGGGGAGGAATATGCCCCCTTCGTCGATCTGAACCGCCTGGGCGCCGTGGTCGTCAAGGGGCTCTCCCTGGAACCGCGGCCCGGGAACCCCCCCCCGAGGATCGTGGAAACCCCCTCCGGGATGCTCAACGCCGTGGGCCTGCAGAACATCGGCGTCAGGGCCTTCATCGCCGAGAAGCTTCCCTTCCTGAGGCAGTACGGCACGGCCGTCGTGGCCAATATCTTCGGGGAGACCCTGGACGAATACCGGCGCCTGGCCGCCATCCTCAACGGCGCGGAGGGGGTCTCGGCCATCGAGGTCAACATCTCCTGCCCCAATGTCAAGAGGGGAGGGATCACGTTCGGCGCCCGGCCGGACCTGGCCGCTGAAGTGACCCGGGCAGTCCGGGGCGAAACGTCGCTCCCGGTCATCGTCAAGCTCACCCCGAACGTCACCGACGTCACGGAAATCGCCCGCGCGGCGGAGGAAGCCGGGGCCGACGCCCTCTCGCTGATCAACACCCTGACCGGGATGACCGTGGACATCGAGAAGCGCAGGCCCCGCCTGGCGAACGTCACCGGAGGCCTGTCCGGCCCCGCCATCCGGCCGGTCGCCCTGAGGATGGTCTGGCAGGCCGTCCGTGCGGTGAAGATCCCGGTCGTCGGGATCGGCGGCATCGCGACCGCTTCCGACGCCCTGGAATTCCTCATCGCCGGGGCCACGGCCGTCCAGGTCGGCACGGCCAATTTCGTCAACCCCTCCTGCACGATGGAGATCCTCGATGGCATCGGCCGATACCTGGACAGGCACGGCATCGCCAGGATCGCGGATTTGATCGGCAGCCTGGACACGGCTCCCGACGGGAAAGGGGAGGGGGATGGCGACCTTTGAATCCATCGCAAGGGGCGTCACGCTCGTCGGCGGGCCGGAGATCTCCCATGCCGAGGACGCAGCGTCCTTCCTGATCGATTTCGGCGGCGAGGGCGTCCTGATCGACTGCGGCGCGGGGCGCAGCCTGGAGCGGATCCTGGCGAACATCGCGGCGGCCGGGTTCGACCCGCAGGCCGTCTCCACGGTGATCCTCACCCACTGCCACATCGACCACGGCGGCGGCGCAGCGGATCTGAAGGCCAGGACGAACTGCCGCGTCCTGATCCATGAACTCGACGCGGAGCCCGTGGAAAGGGGAGACGCCTTCCGGACCGCGGCGGACTGGTACGGCATCGACTTTCCCGCCGTCCCCGTCGATCGACGCCTCGCCGGGGAGGAGGAACTCCTGGACTTCGGCGGCGAGACCCTCCACTGCCTGCACACGCCCGGCCATACGCCCGGCTCCATCGCCGTCTGGCTCGACCGGGACGGGAAGCGGATCCTCTTCGGCCAGGACATCCACGGCCCCTTTGCCGATCAATTCGGTTCGGACGTCGGCCGGTGGCGGCAATCCATGGAAAAGCTCCTGGCCCTGAAGGCGGACATCCTCTGCGAGGGGCATTTCGGGATCTTCAAGACGCCCCAGCACATCGAACGATACATCCAGAATTACATCCGGCAGTACCGCTGAAGACCCGATCCCGTCAATCGCTTTTCTTCCGGTCAGGGATTCTTATCTCGGAGCTTCCCCGACCCGGCCCGTTTCCGAAAAACCGCATACAGGAATCGCTTTACGTTTCGGGCAGACATCCGGGATTTCCGGGTCGGCCTCCCGATTCATCCTCCTGAGTCTTTCGCAGGCGAAAGGGCAAGCCCTAAAGGAAACTTTGTGCCAGGGATTCCGGCCGCTTGGCTTGCCGGATGGCATCCTCTTTGCCTGCCGCGAACGGCACCGCCGAGACAAGGGGTTCGAAAGAGATTGACATATGATTGATGTTCATGTATATGAATATCATCTATTTAAAATCGGGAAAATTTCACGATCGATGCCGCCGTTTCCCCGCGCGCGGCAAGCATGGAATCCATTGAGTCTCGAAGCTTTTTTGCACGCATTCCTTTAGCAGGGACCTTGAGACGGAAATTCTGGATAGAGGAAGAGAGGAATGGCTCCATGAAGAAAGTTGGAATCGTCGGCGTAGGGCAAAGCAGATTTGTGCGTTCGTTCCATGGTTCCATCAGGGAGTTGGCATTCGAGGCCTTCCGGGAAGCGATGAAGGATGCGGAGCTGACCTCGAACGATATCGATGCCAGCATCATCTGTTCCGCACCGGAATATGACAAGCAGCGTTCGCCTTCCGGGATCCTTGCGGAATATTTCGGCTTGAACCCCCAGCCGACCTGCTACGTCGAGTCCCTGTGCTCATCGAGCACGACGGGAGTCCGCCTGGCCTATTCCCTCGTGAAGTCGGGATTGCACGATGTCGTTCTGGTTGCGGGATTTCAGAAGATGTCCGAGATCACCTCGGAGGAGTCCCAGGAGCGGATGGGCCGGGGCGCCGACATACAGTGGGAGGCGCCTTTTGGAACCATGATGCCGGCTTACTATGCCATGCATGCCCGGAGCCACATGTCGAAATACGGGACGACGCTCGACGACCTGGCGAGCATCCGGATCAAGTCCGCTAATTACGGCGCCCTCAATGAAAAGGCCATGATTCAGCAGCCGCTGTCCATGGACGCCTTCATAGATCCGGACAGCAAGCTTTCAAAACCCATATCGAGCCCGCTTCGGGTGGGCGACTGCTGCGCCAACGCCGATGGCGCATCCTGCATCATTGTGGCAAGCCAGGAAAAGGCGAAAGCGCTCTCCAGGAAACCGGTATGGATCCTGGGGCTCGGTTCCGCAACCGCATCCGCCAACATGGTCGGACGCGATACCTTCTCCGGTCTGTCGGCGGCGTTTGAAGCGGGGAAGCAGGCTTACCGCATGGCGGGCGTCGAACCGAAGGATATCGATGTGGCCGAGGTTCATGACTGCTTCACCATCGCCGAGCTGATGGCTTACGAGAACCTTGGCTTCGCCAAGCCCGGCGAGGGCGCCGAACTGATCCGCGCAAAGGAAACGTACAAGGAGGGGAAAATCCCCGTCAATGTGGACGGCGGACTTCTCTCAAAGGGGCATCCCATCGGGGCCACAGGCGGTTCCCAGGTCAGAACGATCGTCCTGCAGTTGCGAGGCGAAGCCGGCGCCATCCAGGTCAAAGACGCGGCCGTGGGTCTCGTTCATAATATCGGCGGGGTAGGAATCTACGCCAATGTCATGATCTTGGGGAGAGAATAACCATGTCCAAAAAGGAGACCGACAACAGGTTCAATCAGTTCGGAATCGTCAGTTTCACGGGCCTGACGCGGGTCAACGATTTCATCGACTACCTGCGCCAGGGGAAAGTCATGGGCACTCGATGCAAAACCTGCGGGGCGTCTTTCTTTCCGCCGAGGGCGGACTGCCACAGGTCTCTGGATAGCGATA
>CAYOGU010000306.1:0-4291 GCA_964403345.1 uncultured Syntrophus sp.
GTCGCCGCAGGTCTTTTGGGAATGGTCGGCCCGATGCTGGCAACATGGATGGTCGCCCTATTCGGCGGCGTCAACCCGGGAGGGATCCGTCCCCTCTTCTTCTCGGGGCTGATCGTCACGATCGGGACTTTCATCATCGTCTGGGACCAGCTTTCGGATCACAAGTGGTCCCTCGTCACGGGCGCCGGTCCCGACCTCTTCCGGGGAATCTCGCAGGTCCTCGAGGGCGGGACCCACCTGAAGAAGTGGCTCGTCATCGCCTCCGTCTCTCACCTCCCGCTGGGGATGGTTTTCCCCTTCACCCAGGTCTTCGCCCATACGATCAAGGGGGCGGGAGAGTTCGTCCTGGGGGCAATGGTCACGGGATCGGCCCTGGCCTCCATCGCCCTCGCCATTCCCCTGGGACGGCTTGCCGACCGGATCGGCCGCAAAAAGGTCCTCTACATCACGATCCCGCTCTTCTGGATTTCCAACCTGCTCTTGGTCTGGGCACCGTCCCAGCCCATCCTCATCGTCGCGGGGGTCCTCCAGGGCTTCTACTTCATCGGCGCATCGGTCATCGCCGCCATCGAACGGGAGCTCGTCCCCCGCGAACAGATGGGCCGATGGGTCGGCGTGAACCGCCTCTTCAAGATGGTCCTGGGGGCCTGTCTGGCCCTGACGGCGGGGTTCATCTGGGATCGGCTCGGGCCGCAGTTCACCTTTCTCATCTTCGTGGCCATCGATTGTGCGGTCCGGATGCCGCTTCTGATCCGCATGCCTGAAACCCTCCACGCCCGCCTCGCCCCGAAGACGGAGGAAAAATAGAAACGGACGGATCGTCCTTCCGGACGTGGGCAGTATGAACTACCCCTCGGAGAAATAGACGGGGAAAGGGATCGAGACGGCGGATATCCCCCGAGAGGGGATCGGTGAACATGGGCCGGCCGGCGGCGTCCGGTCCGGGCGAATGGGCGATGCCTACCGCGGGACCTTCTCGAGGGCGCGGCAACCCTGCATGATGCCTCTTTCGCAGGCCTTCCTGAAGTCAGCCGCGGCCTTCTTCATGATCCCTTTGAGATAATAGGCATACCCGCGGTTGTAGTAGGCCGCTTCGTCGGGATTCAGAGCAATGGCCTGATCGTAATCGGCGATCGCCTGCTCGTAGAGTCCCTTGGCCGAATAGGCGCTCCCGCGGTTCGTGTAGGCGGCCGCAAAACGGGGATCCCGGCTGATGGCCCGGTCGTAGTCGGCAATCGCCTCATCGTAAAGGCCCCGGTGGTAATAGGCGAACCCGCGGTTGTTGTAGACTTCCGCCCCGTCCAGCTTCAGGGCGATCGCCCGGTCGTAGTCGGCAATCGCTAGGCCGTACTGACCGCTGTCGGAATAGGCGCTCGCCCGGTTGTTGTAGGCCTCGGCCAGGTTCGGATTCAAGGCAATCGCCCGGTCGTAGTCGGCGATCGCCTCCTGATACCGGCCCTTGGCCGAGTAGGCGCTCCCCCGGTTGTTGTGGGCCTCCGCCAGGTTCGGGTTCAGGGCGATGGCCCGGTTGAAATCGGTAATCGCCTCATCGTAAAGGCCCTGATCGGAGTAGGCGCTCCCCCGGTTGTTGTAAGTCCCCGCATGGTTCGGGTTCAGGGCAATGGCCCGGTTGAAATCGGCAATCGCCTGGAAGTGGAGACCCCGGTCCGAGTAAGCGCTCCCCCGGTTGTTGTAAGCCTCGGCCAGGTTCGGATTCATGGCGATCGCCCGATCGTAATCGGCGATCGCCTGCTCGTAGAGCCCCCGGCGGTAATAGGCATACCCACGCTGGGAAAAGGCCGCGTCGTCCGGCCGCAGGGCGATGACCCGGTCGAAGTCCGCGATGGCCTTCTCGAATAGCCCTTTCTTGCCATAGGCGATCCCGCGGTTCAGGAATGCCGAGGCCTCCCTGGGGGTCAACGCGATGGCCCGGTCGTAATCAGCGATCGCCTCATCATACCGGCCCATGCTGTAATGGGCATAGCCTCGGTTGAAGAAGGCCATGTCGTCGGCCGGATTCAGGGAAACGGCCCGGGTGAAGTCCTCGACCGCCTGGTCGAAAAGTCCCTTGCGCAGATACGCGTAGCCGCGGTTGTAGGAGGCCTCGGGGAGTTTCGGGTCCAGAGCGATGGCCCTTCCGAAGTCCGCGACCGCCTCGTCATAGCGTCCCCGGTCGGCATAGACGCTCCCGCGGTTGTTGTAGATCTCGGCGAAGTCGGGGCGAAGGGCGATGGCTTTCTCGAAATCCGCGATCGCCCGATCGGAAAGCCCCTTTCTCCCGTAGGCGATCCCACGGTTCAGCCAGCCGGAGGCGTCGGCAGGAGCCAGGTCGACGACCCGGTCGTAATCGGCGATCGCATCATCGTACCGGCCCAGGTGATAATAGGCATAGGCCCGGTTCTTGCGGGCCTCGATCCAATCCGGCGCCAGCCCGACAGCAAGGGTGAAGGCCCCGATCGCCGGCTCGAACTCCTGACGGAGGATGTGACGGCAGCCCCGATCGAAGGCCTCCGTGGCCTGGAAGAAACGCTCGTCCTCGGCGATGCCCCTTTTCAGGGCTTCCCGCTCCCGGTCGCCAGGCCCCTTGGCCAGTGCCCCTTTCAGGTCCGCGATCGTCCGTCGGCTCTTGTCGTACGCAGCCTGGGCCTTCAGGAAATCCTCGACGGCGGACGTCCCCTTGATCCGGCCGACGAGGCGCAGCGCCTCGTCGTCGGAGAGGCGGACACGAATCCGGACCCGGACATCGTTCCCGACTTCCCTGTCGGTCCCCTCCAGGGGCTCAATCTGCATCGCGGTCGCGGCCAGGACCCGCATCTGGTCGGCCGTAAGTCCCAGTTCCCCGGGCCGACCGGCCTGAAGCAGGGCCACCGCCCGATCCAGAGCCGCCATCCTGGCCTGGAGCAGCGCCCGTCCCTGGACCACGGCGAGGGTCTCCCCATCGCCCAGGCGGTGTATCCCTTCGGAGAGGATCTCCCCTTCCTGGGCGAAACCACCTGCGGGCATCGTCAGGAGCATCAGGGCGAGCATCCCGCCCGCCAAATTCCTGAGGACGTTTCTCAAAAGGCACCTCCGAGGCGGGTCGAAACCGCCGACGCCGCCTTTCGATCCGTTGCCCCAATATGGCATGGGGGGTTGTTTAATTCAAGCCCTCACCACCGGGCGGACGCATCCCTCCCGGGGATCCGCCGCTCCCTTCATCGATCCGTAAAACCGGCCCTCAGCGGGACGCGAGCTCGGCATCCGGGGTGTTCCGGTCCGCAAGCCCCTTCTCCCTGCCGGGTTCGGAAACAAGGACTTTCTGAATGTGACGGGGCCCCCTCTCCTCGGTGCGCGCCTTGACGACCGTCTCGATCCCGATCTGGACCTTGGCCCCGGTCCGGGAGGGGGGCAGATCGAAGGCCCGCGCCGGGAGAACGGACGCAAAGGAAAGGGCCGCCGCCAGGGCCGCCGTAAGGAGCTTCTGCTGGAGTTTCAGGCCCTCGGCCACCTGGTCCGGCTTGAGATAGCCCAGATCGACGAGGACCTCGCCGATCTGCTTGTTGGACAGCTTCTGGCGCCGGAGGGCCTCCTCGATCCTGTCCCGGGAAATCATCCGGGTTCGGACCAGGAGCTCGCCCAGACAGAGCGACGAAGGAGCTGTCTTTCCCTCGCCCTGCCGCCGCTGGAAGGCCAGAACCGTCTCCAGTTCCGCGGCCGTGATCAACCCCCTGCGGATCAGGATCTCGCCGAGCTTCTCACCGGTCCGGTCCTGTTCCGCCAGGGCCTCCCCAAGGGATTCGGGGGTCAGGCGCTTGGTCCGAACGAGGAGATCGCCCAGGAGCTCGCGGACCCCTGCTGCCGCCCTGACCGCATCCTCGGGAGTGTCGAATTCCCTCTGGACCGAGAGGACCGTCTCCAGCTCCGTCTCGTTCAGGACGCCCATCCCCACGAGGATGCCGCCAAGCTGAGCGCTGGTTCTGCGCTGACGCTCGATCGCCTCTCCCAGGTCTCCCTGGGAGACGAAGGCCCCGTCCAGAAGGATCGTCCCCAAAAGCCGCCTCTTTTGTACCGGTCCGTTTGCCGTCCGCCATTCGCCCATATCCGTCCACCCGTCCTCAA
Source organism: uncultured Syntrophus sp. (assembly GCA_964403345.1). GTDB lineage: Bacteria > Desulfobacterota > Syntrophia > Syntrophales > UBA5619 > JAKAFS01. The sequence continues at coordinate 4,099 of CAYOGU010000306.1, forward strand.
GTTTTTTCGTTTCCCCATGCCCTTCGGCCAGAAAGGAGAGGAAGGCACCCCTCTATCAATGAATCGGCATCTCTCCGGGACAACTTTAATCAAAAAATATACCGCAAAAGCAAACCGTTCCACACGATCTCCCCCGGGTGGAACCAGGGGCCTGTCCAGGACGAGGAGATTTCGATTCTTGATCCATGTTCTC
>CAYOGU010000307.1:0-4266 GCA_964403345.1 uncultured Syntrophus sp.
AGCGCGTCGTTGCCGGATTCCAAGCCGATGGGGACAAGGCGCCCCCTGCCGGAACGGCTTCCGCTCAAGACAAGGAAGCAGGGTTTCGCCCTGGTCGAATCGGGATACGACGGGGAAACCGCCGTTTCCGAGGCGCAACGATGCCTGGCCTGCGACATCCGTCAGTACACGGTGGCGGTCAACCCGGTGATCTGCAAGGAATGCGGCTATTGCCGGGAGATGTGCCACATGGGCATCTTTGCAACTTCCGAGACGTTCAATGCCAGCGGCTACAAGCCCTCCGTCGTCACGAGTTCGGACCGGTGCGTGGGGTGCCTGAAGTGCCTCTACGTCTGTCCGGACTTTGCCATCACGATCACGGAGGGCCGGCTGGAACGGGGTCCGGCGTAGATCCGCCCCTTCCCGGCACATTCAGAAGCGGTCGATCCCCGGGCATCACCCTATTCCGAAGGGGATGATCCGCCCGCAAGTCGTGGCCATCCTCAAGAGGCCGGCGTCATCCTTCTCGTCCCCATGTTGAACGAAGCCCCCCGTACGGATGCCGGGGGGCTTCGTTTTCGCATGTCAGGCCACTCACCAGCGGAAGTTCCGACCGGCAAAAGGTGACCAACCATCTCGGTTATACGGTTATGGCCGTGGCCGCAATCATCTCAAGCCGATCAGCTTCCTGGCCACGACGACCCGCTGAATCTCGTTGGTCCCCTCGTAGATCTGGCAGATCTTGGCGTCCCGCATGTGGCGTTCGGCGGGGTACTCCTTGATGTAGCCGTAGCCGCCGAAGATCTGGACTCCCTCGATCGCGGCCCGCATGGCGACATCGGAGGCGTAGAACTTGGCCATCGCCGCCTCCTTCTCGAAGTCCAGGCCGTTGTCCTCGAGCCAGGCGGCACGGAGAAGCATCAGCTCCGCCGCGTCCAGTTCGGTCGCCATGTCGGCGAGCTTGAACTGGATCGCCTGGAAGGTCGCGATGGGCTTGCCGAACTGTACCCGCTCGCGGGAATACGCCAGGGCGTCCTCCAGGGCGGCCCTGCCGATTCCGCAGGCCTGGGCGCCGATTCCGATCCTCCCCGCGTCGAGTCCCGAGAGCATCTGCTTGAACCCCTGGCCCGGTTTGCCCAGGAGGTTCTCCGCCGGGACCTCGGCGTCCTCGAAGACCAGCTCCGACGTTCCGGAGGCAAGGATCCCCATTTTTTCCTCCACCTTACCGACCTTGAATCCCTTGGTCTCCTTCAGGTCGACAATCAGGTTGATGATCCCCTTGTATCCGGCCGCTGGATCGGTCGTCGCTGCCAGGACACAGTACCGGGCCACGTTGCCGTTGGTGATGAAGCTCTTCACTCCGTTGACGACGTAATGGTCGCCTTTGAGCTCCGCCCGGCACTTCAGCGAGGCGGCGTCGGAGCCCGCCCCGGATTCCGTCAGGGCGTAGCAGCCCTCGACCTTGCCTCCGGCGACGGGGGCGAGGAACTTCTTCTTCTGCTCCTCCGTGCCAAAGGCCTTGATCGGATAGCCGTAGAGGCTGTTGTTCACCGAGGTGATGACGCCGCAGCTGGCGCAGGCCTTGGCGATCTCGATCAAGGCCATCACGTAGGTCACGTTGTCCATCCCGGCGCCGTCGTATTCCGTCGGGACGGCGACACCCATGAGTCCCATCTCGCCGAGTTGCCGGCAGATTTCCTCTGGATGGCGATGGGTCCGGTCCAGTTCCGCGGCGATCGGTTTGATGTGGCTCTCCGCGTATTTCCGGACCATCTCCCGGACCATCTTCTGTTCTTCTGTTGGTGCAAAATTCATTGAAAACCTCCTTCACTTGCTTGGATTTCCTAGGTAGGTGAATGCCATTCCTAGATCATGTGCCCGTGCTGCAAGGCGCCAACCCCTTACTCCTTGGCGATTGGCGTCCCTGTCGGGCCTTGGGCAGGCTAAACATTTGCCGAACACGCTTCTATGACAACTCGACTGCCACCCCGGCAAGCCATCCGTGCCGGGGCCGTCGCTTATCGATCCGCGGCTCATCCGGGAATGGGGCTTGCGTTCCCAAGGAGCCGCCCGAATCGATGGATCTCATTTCCCTCTGAAGGCCGGTTTCCGTTTCTCCAGAAAGGCCTTCATCCCCTCCTTCTGATCGTCCGTGCTGAAACACTGTGCGCAACATTCCGCCTCGAGGCGGCAGGCGCTGTCGAGGGCCAGATCGTAGCCGTAGTTGACGGCGTGCTTGGCCATCTTGAGGGCGAAGCCGGGCATCCCCGCCAGCTTCCGCGCGAACTTGAGAGTCTCTTCCATCAACTGTTCCGGGGGAATGACGCGGTTGACCAGGCCGATTTCGTAGGCCCGTTTTGCGTCGATCTGCGCGCCGCCCAGGATCAGTTCTTTGGCCCGGCCCATCCCGATGATCCGGGGGAGGCGCTGGGTGCCGCCCCAGCCGGGGATGAGGCCGATCAGGATCTCGGGCTGTCCGAAGACGGCCTTTTCGGATGCAAAACGGATGTCGCAGGCCAGGATGATCTCCGTTCCCCCTCCGAGGGCATAGCCGTTGACGGCGGCGATGACCGGTTTGGGAAGGGTTTCGATCTGCCGAAGGGTCTCCTGGCCCGCCTCCATGAAGGCAAGGGCCTCCTGGGGGCGAAGGTCCTGCATCTGTGAGATGTCGGCGCCGGCCACGAAGGCCTTATCTCCAGCCCCGGTCAGGACAAGGACCTTGACGGCATCGTCCTTCCTACAGCAGGATACCGCCTCCGACAATTCGGCCATCGTTGCAGAATTCATCGCGTTGAGCGCCTTGGGCCGGTTGAAGGTCAGCGTCGCCACGCCCCCTTCGACCGTAAAAAGGATATTGTCATAGGCCATCTTCAGTGCTCCTTTCGACACATCTTTGCTTCCAGTTCACACCCGCTCGAGGACGATCGCCATCCCCTGGCCGCCACCAATGCAGAGTGCCGCGAGCCCGAGGTTGCAGTCCTTCTTCTGCATCTGCATGGCCAGGCTGTAGGTGATCCGGGCACCGGTGCAGCCGATGGGATGGCCTATGGAGATGCCGCTCCCGTTGAGATTGCACCGGTCCAGATCGATGTTCAACTCCCGGATGCAGGCGATGGCCTGGACGGCAAAGGCCTCGTTGAGCTCGACCAGATCGATGTCCCGCATGGTGAGACCCAGTTTTCCGAACAGTTTCCGCGTGGCCGGAATGGGGCCGAGCCCCATGTAGGCCGGATCCACGCCGCCCGAGGCATAACCCTTGATTCGGGCGAGGGGCTTGAGGCCGAGTTCTTTCGCCTTCTCGGCGGACATGACCACGACCGCCGCCGCGCCGTCGTTGATGCCCGAGGCGTTTCCAGCCGTGACCGTTCCGCCTTCTTTTTTGAAGGCCGTCGGAAGCGCGCTCATCTTCTCGATTGAGGTGTCCATTGGCCGTTCGTCCGTGTCGAAGACGAGGGGTTCCCCCTTCTTTTTCGGGATGACCACGGGGACGATCTCGTCGGCCACAGCGCCTTTTGCGATGGCGGCCCTGGCCCTCTGGTGGCTGGTGAGTGACAACTCGTCCTGTTCCCGGCGGGTGATCCCGTAGCGGGCGGCGATGTTCTCGGCCGTGAATCCCATGTGGTAGCCGTTGAAGATTTCATAGAGGCCGTCATAGACGACCAGGTCCGTGATCTTGCCGTAGGGTGAGCACATCCGGTACCCCCAGCGGGCGTCCGGGAGGACCATGGGGGCGTTGGACATGTTCTCCATCCCGGCAGCCACAACGGCCTCGGCATCCCCGGCCTTGATGGCCTGGGCGGCCAGGGCGATGGCCTTCATCCCCGAGGCACAGACCTTGTTCACGGTGATGGCGGTGGTCTCCTCGGGAAGGCCCGCGCGGATGCCGGCCTGGCGGCCAGGGTTCTGCCCGAGTCCTGCCTGAAGGACGTTTCCGACGATGCATTCGTCGAAGTAAACAGGTTTTGCACTGTCCGGGTAATCGTAGTACTTCTTCTGGAGTTCCGTTCGGTCTCCGCCCTTGAAAACGTCGGGCCTGAAAGCGCGGATGGATTCGCTGACTTCAGGCCTAAGTCCGGCCCTGCGGATCGCCTCCCGGATGACCAGCGCTCCCAGATCGGCGGTTTCGACCCCCTTCAGAGATCCGCCAAAACTGCCTACGGCGGTCCTTGCGCCGCTTACGATTACCACATCCCTCATTGATCGCAACCTCCTTTGAATTTGGTAATTAGTCTCATTTTGGCAGTAAATCACAGAGGTAATTGGCGACGTTGTCAAAGATATCGGAGT